>NZ_DATCSD010000094.1:0-13377 GCF_036568665.1 Ohtaekwangia sp.
TCGGGGGTAGGGCCGCGTAAGCGCGGGTCTAAAGATATACCAGGCGTTACGCTGGATGCCGGTGGAAATATAGTGAGCTATAACATAGAAGAGCAGTGCCATGCTGTGATGGAGAATGTTCGACTTATACTGGAGGCTTCAGGCTCACGATGGGAAAACCTGGTGGATATAACCGTATATCTCACGAATATGAAAAATGATTTTCCGGTGTTCAATAAAATATATGCAACGTATTTTCCGGATCGCGATCATCAACCCTGTCGCACAACGGTGGAGGTAAACGCGTTACCCACACCGATTGCGATCGAGTTAAAATGTATTGCTACTATATCTTCCTGATAAATATATAGTGATAAACAGAAGCTATACTTTATAGTTGCTTGTACACAACTCCGTCTTTCATCACGAAGCTTACCTTTTCCATTGTCTTGATGTTCTTGAGCGGATTCTCGTCAGTAGCTACGATGTCGGCAAATTTACCGGCCTCTAATGTTCCGATCTTGTCAGACATGCCTAATATACCGGCACTTACTACCGTAGCCGATTTTATAGCTTCTATAGCAGGCATGCCCGCCTCCACCATATAGGTAAATTCTTTACCATTATCGCCATGCGGAAACACACCGGCATCTGTACCAAAAGCAATCTTTACTCCGCGCTTATAGGCTTTACTGAAAGTCTGTTGTATCAGCGGACCAATCTCTAATGCTTTAGGCACTACCAGTGGATGGTAGTAGCCCGGAGTCTTTGCCTGTTCGGCAACAAACTTTCCGGCAGATATAGTGGGCACATAGTAAGTTCCTTTTTGTATCATCAGGTCCATAATCTCTTCCGTCATTTTTGTGCCGTGCTCAATGGTGGTGATACCGGCCAGTACAGCGCGCTTCATGCCTTCTACTCCATGTGCATGTGCTGCAGTATGCATTCCATAATCTTTTGCTGTTTCAATAATGGCTTTCAGTTCTTCATCGGTAAACTGCGGGTTGCTGCCATCTTTAGCAATGCTCAGTACTCCACCTGTTGCCGTGATCTTGATCATATCCGATCCATCTTTATACCGCTGGCGTACTGCCTGGCGAGCTTCTTCCGGAGAATTTACCACACCTTCTTTTGGTCCCGGGTCGCCCATCAGATCTTTACGATAGCCATTGGTAGGATCAGCGTGTCCGCCGGTAGTAGCTATAGATTTACCTGCAGTAAATACACGAGGTCCTTCCACCAATCCCTGATTGATAGCATTGCGTAAGGCTATATTTACTCCGGAACCTCCGAGATCGCGCACGGTAGTGAAACCAGCCATCAATGTTTTCTTTGCGAATACGGTTGAGCGAAACGCTATATCTGCATCGTTCAAGGTAAAGCGCTGCAGGTTTTGATCTTTATTGGTTTCACCTTCCAGGTGCACGTGCATATCGATCAATCCGGGCAGCACCGTCTTCTTACTCAGGTCTATAAGTTTATCGGAGCTGCCGGGTTTGGTAAACCCCTTTTCAATGGCAGTGATCTTGTTGCCTTCTACGATCAGCGTCATCTGCGGCTGTGCATCGTTCGTCTTTCCATCAATGAGATTTCCGCAGTGGATAACGGTGCGTTGTGCGTGTAGCCCAAGCGATGCACCGAGCAGCAGCAGTACCAGGTAAATTCTTCTCATAGTAAATTTCAGTTTAGGTTTAGGATGGATAGGTAATATCAGGCTTGTTGTTTCTTCAAATGCTTGGCGGTAAGTGATTTTAATTCTTCTATTTCCGATTCGCTCATGTTGCCGGCTTTTACATGCAGCATCAGGTCGAACATTACTTGCTGGTCGTAACCGAGTTTCACAGCGATCTGCGAACAGAAGAGTATCTCTTCCTTATACATGCGCTCATCGATCTTCATGAGCTGCACCAGGCTGAAAATATAGTCGAACTTCTGATTGGGAGCGAGATCATCAGGCACGATCAGTTCATGACGTTGATCAAAGAGTGGTTTTATTTCATCCGGGTAAAAGCCGTTGGCCCTGCCGATGTTGATAATATAGTATTGTTCGCGTTCAGCAACTTTGCCATCGATCTGCGCCAGGCTGATCAGTAATTTCATTTGGTTGAGTACGGCCATGAATGAATAGTATATGTTCGTGGTTATTTCATTTTAAGATGAACTATCTTCCGGTAATTCATCTTAAACTTAATAACAAATAACCAATACCTTTATAGCAAATGAATTTTCTCGCACATCTTTATTTATCCGGAAGCGATCCTGAAATAATGGTCGGGAATTTTATGGGCGACTTTGTGAAAGGGAGAAATCTTTTGCAGCAATACAATCAGCAGATTGTAAAAGGAATTGAACTACATCGCGCTATCGATGAATTTACCGATACACATGCTGTTGTAAAGAAGAGTAAAGATCGCCTGCGCGCTACCTACCGGCATTATGCCGGTGTAATTGTAGATGTCTTTTACGACCACTACCTGGCAAAATATTGGGATAGTTATCACACCGATATGTTGCCCGACTTTGCAGAGAAAGCCTATAGCACCATTGAGCGTTATGACCCGATCTTACCGGAAAATCTCAAGCGTATGTTGCCCTATATGATTCGCGGTAACTGGCTGGTACACTATGCACAGATAGAAGGTATTCAGCGGGCGTTAACGGGCATGTCGAGAAGAACACCGTATGTTTCGAGAATGGATGAAGCGGCCGGTGATCTCAAGAAATACTATACTGATTTCAAATCGGAGTTCGAGTTATTCTTTCCGGAGCTGAAAAAACATACGGAAGATTTTTTGAGCAGTCATGTATAGTACGCATGAGCAAACATTATTTTTGTAACATTCTATGGAAGACTATACTATACCAATGCAAAACGACCCGGAGCTGAGTGGTAAATATCTGGGTACTATTTCGCAGGATTTTGTGAGAGTAGCCGATGCGCTGAAGGAAGCTTCTTACCAGATACGCAAGGCAGGGTTTGAGTATCCTATATTTCCCATTTGCAAAGAAGCACAACCTGTAGGGCAATTACTGTTCGATCAGATACAAAACGGTACTGACTGGAATTACTTTGCTTCATTCCTCGATGAATTTTTGCAGCGCGGTATAGTTGAAAAAGATAAACTGGAAGACTTCGAAAAAGCCTATAAAGATCCGGATGAATTTTGCTGCCTCTTTGTGGTGGATAAAGAGTTTACCAATTTTCTATTTATACCCTACCCGGAAGATTAATCGCAGTTAGCTGGCAAAATGATCCCAGCCCTGTGCACGCAACGGTACCACTGTACCTTGTTTGCTGATCATAAGGTTCTGATCTTTTTTATCGTGCATATACCCGATACTGTGAATGTCGGGGTGATTCTTGATCTTCTCATAATCACTCTGCGCGATCGTAAAAAGCAACTCATAATCTTCGCCACCATTTAGTGCGCAGGTAATCGGATCGAGGTTAAACTCAACCGCTGTTTGAAAGGTGAGTTCATCAATCGGCACTTTGTCTTCGAAGATGCGAATACCCATACCGGATTGCTTACCTATATGGAATAACTCCGAGGCGAGTCCGTCTGATACATCGATCATCGAAGTCGGTTTTACTCCGGCTTCTTCCAGGTCAAAAATAATTTCTGTGCGGGCCTCCGGTTTTAACTGGCGGCTCACGAGGTATTCAAATTTTTCCAGGTCCGGTTGCATGTTCGGGTCAGTCATAAACACTTCCTTCTCACGCACCAATACTTGCAGGCCCATAAAGGCAGCTCCGAGATCGCCTGTTACACAAATGATATCGTTTACCTGGGCACCGCTTCTATAAGCAACGCGATCTTTCTTCACGCGACCGGTAACGCTAATAGAAATTACCAAGCCGGAAACCGAAGAAGTAGTATCGCCACCAACTAAATCTACTTTATAGTTAGCACATGCTGCTTTTATACCTTGATACAAAGCATCTACGGCTTCAACTGAAAAACGATTGGTTAATGCAAGGCTTACGGTAATCTGTTCGGCCTTTCCGTTCATGGCCGCTATATCCGATACGTTTACAGCAACCGCTTTATACCCCAGATGCTGCAGCGGCATATAGCCCAGATCGAAATGTATACCTTCTACCAGCATATCGGTAGAAAGCAGAAGATAATCATCGCCAGCATCAATCACTGCAGCATCGTCACCAATTCCTTTTACGGACGATGCATTCTGTAAGGAGAAATTATTACTGATGCGTTCGATAAGTCCGAACTCACCTAACTGACTGATTTCTGATCTGGATTCACTCATACTTGGATTGAACGCGGAAGCATATCAACGCTGATAGGTCCGCTTCATCCTGCAAAAGTAAGATTATGATCGGATCTCTTCACACAACTCTACCAAAACTCCCTGTGTAGATTTTGGGTGAAGAAAACAGATGCGTTTGTTATCAGCACCTTTTTTCGGAACGGGGTTGATCAGCTCAAAGCCTTTGCTTTGATAATTTTTGATTCCCTCTTCCATGTTCTTTACTTCAAATGCCAGGTGATGAATGCCTTCCCCCCGCTTCTCGATAAATTTAGCAATGGGCGAATCTTCACGTGTGGCTTCCAGCAATTCGATTTTTACACCCGAAAGCTCGAAGAAAGAAGTGCGCACACCTTCTGATGCCACCTCTTCAATTTTGTAGTGTTCCCGACCCAGTAAAGCAGCAAACAACTTGTTGGCCTGATCAATATTTTTTACCGCTACTCCAATGTGTTCCAGTTTTTCCATAATTGTTACCTTTGTATTTCAAAGAAGAAACTTTTCGGCACATTCGGAAGTTTAACCTTTGAGAATTTGATAAAAAGGCGGTAAAACGTAAAAGATTACCGCAGAAGTACTTAATCCTAATAGACCATGATACAGGTTACCGATAAAGCAAAAGACAAACTGGAACTGCTTCGTACAGAAGAAGGCAGAACATCCGAGCATAATGTGCGTGTTTCCGTAAAAGGTGGAGGTTGCTCCGGTTTAATGTACGATCTCGGTTTTGATGACAAGATCAACCCGGCTGATCAGATTTTTGAAGACAAGGGGATCAAGATCCTGGTAGATAAAAAAAGCCTGCTATACCTGTTAGGCACCACGCTTGATTTTACGGATGGATTGAATGGCAAAGGCTTTCAATTCATTAATCCAAATGCAACCCGTACCTGTGGTTGTGGTGAAAGCTTCTCTGTATAATTTTTTTAGGGTAGTCAGACCGTGAAACACGCTGCTGCAATTCTCTTTCTGTTGTTGAGCCTGTTATCAGGTGGCACTGCAGAAGCACAACAGCGAAGGTCTACGCAACAACAAACTCCTTTAACAGCTATCGTTTTTCTGGCGGTAGATTGTCCGATTAGTCAAAAATATACCGGTGAACTGGTGCAGATCGACAGCATCTTTGATGCTATGGTAAATGTGCAGGGCATTCTGCCCGGCAATGTAAAGCAAGAGGAAGTAGACCAGTTCAAGGCGGAGTATAATATCACCTTTCCGCTCATTGTTGATCGCGATTTTTTGTGGGTGAAAAAATATAGTGCGACTACTACACCAGAGGTTTTTTTAGTAGATCGCCAAGGGAGTTTACATTACCAGGGCGCCATCGATAACTGGTTTTTTGATTTGGGTAAATATCGTCAGCAAATCACCGAGCATTACCTTATCGATGCCATTCGTGCTGTGCTGGAAGGTCGTGAACCGATCATTTCGCGAACCGAAAGCGTAGGGTGTGTGATTCAACAGCCTTCATCTAAAAAAATCAACTGATATTTTGATTAGGCCAGTCTTTCCGATCGTCCGGAATTTTGGGTAACAATTGTGCTGTCAAACCCGCCATCTCTTCAGTTAAAATCCATCAATAATTCCTACTTTTGCATTCCTAAATTTTTGAGGAACAGACGGGAATGGAAAACATCCGCAATTTTTGCATTATAGCTCATATCGACCACGGAAAAAGTACGTTGGCCGACCGGTTACTGGAATTTACTGGAACGTTGAACGAGCGCCAGATGGAGGCACAGGTGCTTGATAACATGGACCTGGAAAAAGAAAAAGGTATTACCATCAAGGCCCATGCGATCCAGATGAACTATAAACTGGATGGCAAAGAGTATATTTTAAACCTGATCGACACGCCTGGCCACGTTGACTTCTCGTATGAAGTTTCGCGTTCTATTGCTGCCTGCGAAGGAGCACTGCTGATTGTGGATGCCAGTCAGGGAATTGAAGCCCAAACTATTTCCAACCTATACCTGGCACTGGAGCACGACCTGGAAATTATTCCGGTGATGAACAAGATCGACTTACCACATGCTATGCCGGAAGAAGTAACGGATGAGATCGTTGATCTGATCGGTTGCAAGCGTGAAGACGTAATCCGTGCCAGCGCGAAAGAAGGTAAAGGCATTGAAGATATACTCAAGGCAGTTGTGCAGCGTATTAAGCCACCGAAAGGAGATCCGAAAGGTTCGCTGCAAGCCATGATCTTCGACTCGGTGTTCAATTCCTTCCGTGGTATTGAAATATACTTCCGCGTATTTAATGGCTCGATCAAGAAAGGTGACAAGATCAAATTTGTTAGCACCGGTCAGGAGTATAATGCTGATGAGATTGGAGTGCTCAAATTAGATAAGCAACCCCGAGCTGAGATAGGCACTGGTAACGTGGGTTATCTGATCTCCGGTATAAAAGTAGCCAGCGAAGTACATGTGGGTGATACGATCACCAGCATTGTAAACCCGGCGGAATCTGTAAAAGGTTTTGAGCAGGTAAAGCCAATGGTGTTTGCCGGTATATATCCTGTTGAAACTTCGGAGTTTGAAGAGCTGCGTGATGCGATGGAGAAACTTCAGCTCAACGATGCATCGCTGGTGTGGGAGTTAGAAACTTCGGCAGCACTTGGTTTTGGTTTCCGCTGCGGCTTTCTCGGTATGCTGCACATGGAAATTATACAGGAGCGACTGGAGCGTGAGTTCAACATGACGGTGATCACCACCGTGCCTTCCGTTCAGTTCAGAGCGTTCCTTACAGACGGAACGGAAGTAAGTATAAATGCTCCTTCAGAGATGCCTGATCCTACCAGGTTGAAAAGCATTGAAGAGCCCTATATCAAAGCGCAGATCATTTCAAAATCAGAATATATAGGTCCCATCATTACTTTGTGTATGGACAAGCGCGGTATTATTCTGAATCAAAATTACCTGACGACAGACCGCGTAGAGATGTCGTTCGAAATGCCGCTGTCAGAAATAGTATTTGATTTCTTCGACAAACTGAAAACAATTTCACGTGGTTATGCTTCGCTGGATTATCACCTAATAGGTTTCCGCGAGTCTGACATGGTGAAACTGGATGTAATGTTGAATGGTGATAAGGTGGATGCATTGAGCGCAATTGTTCACCGTGGCAAATCGCAGGAGTGGGGAAGAAAACTTTGCGAGAAACTGAAAGAGCTTATACCACGCCACATGTTTGAAGTAGCAATACAAGCTGCTATAGGACAAAAAATTGTAGCACGCGAAACGATCAGCGCTATTCGCAAGAACGTGATTGCAAAATGTTATGGTGGTGATATATCGCGTAAGCGTAAACTCCTGGAGAAACAGAAAAAAGGCAAGAAGCGCATGCGTCAGATCGGAACGGTAGAAGTTCCGCAGGAAGCGTTTATGGCCGTGTTGAAAATTGATTAAGAAATTCAGAAGTATATAGAATGCAGGAAACCGTAACGACTCCCTACACACTCATTGACGGAAGAAAGATTTCAACCGACATCAAGAATGAAATTGCTTTGACGGTGGCAGAGCGCAAGCAGGCAGGAAAGAAAATTCCACACCTGGCGATCATTCTCGTAGGCGATGATGGAGCAAGTCAGACATACGTTGATAACAAAGTGAAGGCTTGTAAGTCGGTTGGGTTTCATTATACCATGATGCGCTTTGCAGATACCATCAGCGAAGAAAAATTACTGAAGCACATCGATCATGTAAACAACGATGATGATGTTGATGGATTTATCGTGCAGCTTCCGTTGCCTCAGCATATATCGGTTGAACGCGTTACGGAAAAAATTCGCTCTGATAAAGATGTAGATGGATTTACCAATCACAACTTTGGCAGCATCATTTCCAAAAAACCTTTATTGATGCCGGCAACACCTTTTGGTGTAATGGAGCTACTGCGCAGGTATAATATACCCACAGAAAGCAAACATGCTGTGGTAGTAGGTGCCAGCCGCATAACCGGAGCTCCGCTGAGTATGATGCTCACCGAGCTGGGGCATGCCACCGTAACGATCTGCCATAAGTATACGAAAGACCTTGCTACATTTACCCGCGCCGCAGATATACTCTTGGTTGCTGTAGGTAAACCTGATCTTATCACAGCCGATATGGTAAAAGAAGGTGCAGTAGTGATTGATATCGGTACGACTCGCGTAGAAGGCCCGCAGTATCCAAAAGGCTGGGCTATAAAAGGTGATGTAGATTTTAAAGCAGTGGCTCCTAAAACATCCTATATAACACCTGTGCCCGGAGGCGTTGGCCCGATGACGATCGCGTCATTGTTGTTGAATACACTGCGCGCTACCGAATTACAGAATCCATAGATTCATTCTATCAGGCTTCCATGCCGAATGCCTTATGCCCCATATACCCGAAACTATAGATAAAACGTTGCAGCAATCACTTCCCTTGATGGAAGATTTTTATACCATCCAGGGAGAAGGGTATTACCAGGGATCGGCTGCATACTTTCTTCGCCTGGGCGGATGTGATGTGGGGTGTGTATGGTGCGATGTAAAAGAATCGTGGGACGCAGCAGCCCACCCGTTGGTTGATGTAAGCGAAATGGCAGCGCGTGTAAAGAAGAGCGGAAGCCCTATAGCAGTCATTACCGGAGGCGAGCCTGTCATGTATAATCTCACAGCACTTACTGCTGCAATTAAAAGTCAGGATATACGTACACATATTGAAACCTCCGGAGTATATCCCTTAACCGGTACGTGGGATTGGGTGTGTTTTTCTCCCAAGAAATTTAAAGCTCCCGATGCATCGATTTTTGAGAAAAGCGATGAATTGAAAGTAATTATATACAACAAAAGTGATTTTGAGTGGGCTGAGAGTTTTGCTGCTAAAGTGCGTTCATCCTGCCAGCTATACTTGCAGCCGGAGTGGTCGAAGGAAAAGGAAATGCTTCCGCTGATCATTGAGTATGTAAAGGCAAATCCACAGTGGCAGATATCGTTGCAGGTTCACAAGTATATGAACATTCCTTAGCATGACGTTGCCGGCATTCATCGATCAAATGAATCAGTGGGGACAAGCGAAAGTCCCCTTTTTGTTTATGGTGGATTTTGAAATGGAATATCCGGTAATTATAAAGCTGGATGAAGTAGATATGTCCAAAATCCTTTTCAATATCAACGGACGAACAAATGCTCTGCACGAAGAGAAGTTGAGCCCAACGCAGATTGAAGCTTTACCTGTTCCGCTTGCTGAGTATAAGAAAAAATTTGATATAGTATATGACCGTTTGGCGTATGGCGATTCATTTCTCACTAATCTCACACTAAAGACACCAATCACATTACAGGCAACGTTGCGCGAGTTATTCTATCAAAGCCGTGCAAAATATAAAGTATGGATGGATGAAGCGTTCCTGGTGTTCTCTCCGGAAACTTTTGTACAGATACGTGAAGGAAAAATATTTTCGTATCCGATGAAAGGCACCATCGATGCATCACATCCTCATGCAAGAGAGGTAATACTTTCCGATCGTAAAGAAGAGGCCGAGCATACAACTATCGTAGATCTTATCCGTAACGACCTCAGTCAGGTAGCTACGCATGTAAGAGTGAATCGTTTTCGCTATATTGATGAACTGAAAACGAGCAATAAAAATTTGCTGCAGGTTAGTTCAGAAATTGTTGGAGACCTGCCGGATGACTATCGATCGAAGTTGGGTGATATATTGGTAAAATTACTTCCGGCCGGTTCAGTGAGTGGTGCCCCCAAGCAAAAAACACTGGAGATAATACGAAAGGCAGAGGGAGAGAAGCGCGGCTATTATACAGGCGTTGTAGGATATTTTGATGGCGATCATGTAGACAGCGGTGTTATGATACGCTATATTGAAAAAGAGCATGGCACTTTTTTTTACCGAAGCGGTGGAGGTATAACAACACAGAGTATTGTGACATCGGAGTATCAGGAAATCATTGATAAAGTGTATGTCCCTGTTGATTGAATCTATAAAATTGCTGGACGGAAAGTATTACAACCTTTCACATCATGAGCAGCGAATGAATCGTTCGTTGAAGTCGCTCTGTGGTTCGCATGATTATGTGGATCTGGAAGAGTTCCTTTCGAATATTGATAAACCTGAACAAGGACTTTTTAAATGCCGCATTGTATACGATGAGATTTCGCGCGAAGTAGAGTTTCATCCGTATGAGTATAAAAAGATCCGGAGCCTGCGTATTGTTGAGCACGACCGGATCCACTATGAGTTCAAGTATACAGACCGAAAGTTGATCAATCGGCTATACGATCTTCGGAAAGATTGTGATGATATACTTATTGTGAAGAGAGGGTTTATTACCGATTCATCGTACTCCAACATTGTGTTTCGCAAAAATAAGCATTGGGTTACTCCATGGTCGGCCCTGCTCAAAGGAACGCAACGTCAAAAACTGCTGGAACAAAACATCATCGAGGAAGATGATATTCGTATAGAAGACATTCGCTCGTTTCAATCATTCAAACTTATCAATGCCATGTTCGAATTTGATGGCGAGGAAATTGATGTATCCAACATTGTTTTTTAGTTTTAAACACCAATCAGGATCAGTCCTGAGATTTTTTATCGCTTAATCAGTTTTTTCATGAGTCGTATTCTGATCGTGCTTTTCGTTTTAATTTCATGTGCTGCTGTCGCTCAGGCACAGTTGAGTACGAAATCTAAAAAAGCAATAGAATATTATACGCAAGCCGATAACTATAGAGTTCGCGGTCAATTCGATCAGGCTATCAGTCTGTTGAATCAGGCATTGGAGAAAGACGATGAATTTGTGGAGGCCTATTATCGTCTGGGGCTTGTATACCAGAACATGAAGAATTTTCCGGAGGCGATCAGGAATTATGAGAAAGGCCTTAGTCTGACCAATGATCTGCGCAAACAGAAAACATTCTGGTATGATATGGGGGAAGCCTATGTGGCCGTAGGCGAGTACGAAAAAGCGATGAAGGTGCTAAGTGCTTTTGTGAACAACGAAACGCTGAATAAAACAAAGGTTGAACGTGCTACATCGTTGTTTAAGAGTGCAGAATTTGCCTATAAGAATAAAGACAATGTTTCGGCTTACATTCAGAAACCATTAAGCGATACGGTGAATTGTTTCGCTACACAATACTTCCCTGTGCTTACTGCCGATCAGCAACAACTCATCTTTACCCGAAGAACCAGTAACGATCCGAACGCTGATGAAGATCTGGTTATATCCAGGAAAAATGAACATGGTCGTTGGACTACCCCTGTATCTATTTCCAAGAATATAAATACACGATTGAATGAAGGCACCTGCGCTATATCTGCAGATGGCAGAAAGCTGATCTTTACCTCTTGTGTAGGAAGAGATGGTATAGGGAGCTGTGATTTATACGAGACAAAAAAGATAGGTGATGACTGGACAGAGCCCAAGAACCTAGGATCCAATGTAAACAGCATTGCGTGGGAATCTCAACCAGCCTTGTCAGCAGATGGCAGAACACTATATTTTGTGTCAGACAGAAGGGCAGGAATGGGGCGGAGAGATATATGGGTCACTTCATTAGATGATAATGGCAAATGGACAAAAGCCGTAAATGCAGGTAAGCCTGTCAACTCCGTGTTCGATGAAATTTCTCCTTTCATTCATGTAAACAATAAGACGCTATATTTTGCATCGAATGGATTACCGGGGTTTGGCGGCTATGATTTATTCTCGGTAGAAAAGGATTCTGCTGGCTGGTCAACACCTAAAAATATAGGGGCGCCCATCAACAATCACGATGATCAATTCTCCCTTTTTATTACTGCCGATGGAAAGAAAGGATATTACTCGCATGAAGAAAATGCCGGAGGAGGAACGCGCAGTCGCATATTCGAGATGCAAATACCGGAAGAGAACCAGGTAAAATACAGGAGTAATTATGTAAGCGGTATAGTGCGAGACAAACAAAATAAGCAAGTACTCTCGGCTCGTATAGAGCTTATCAACCTTTCGAAGAATCAAGTGGAATCGTTAGTCGAGTCTGATTCAATTAATGGAGAATATTTAATCGTACTAACACAAGGTGCAGACTATGCGCTATATGTGAACAAGGAAGGGTATCTATTTAAGAGTCTGCATTTTAATTATTCAGAGTCCTTTGACTTTAAACCCATTGTGTTAGATGTTGATCTGGAGAAAGCAGCTATCGGCTCTAAGGTTATTCTCAATAATATTTTCTTCGATGTTGATAAATATGAGCTGAAGAGTAATTCCATCACCGAATTGAAAAGAATCATTCGCTTCCTTACTGAAAATCCCAAAGTACATATCGAGATAGGAGGGCACACCGATAACTCCGGAGCGGCCGCCTATAACAGGAGCCTTTCTGAAAAAAGAGCGTTGGCAGTATATAATTATTTGATCGCTAATGGCATCGACAAGGCCAGACTTACCCCGAAAGGTTATGGGCCTGATCAACCTGTTGCGCCCAATGATACAGACGTTTCTCGTCAGCTCAATCGCAGAATTGAGTTCAAAATAACCCGGTAAATTTTACGGTACTCCAAGTGTGGTATCTCATGTTTAAACAATCGATTTAAACATGGCTAAACGCGAATTTTCGCGTCCTATAGCTATTTGTCTAAATATTTGATTAATCCAAATAGAGGTATTTTTTTTGGCTTTAGGTACTAAATTTCGAGGTACTCACCTTTCGAGAGTTATTATTTTGTTATAAGTTTGGTCGCATATTTAAATTTTCATTAACCTAAATTTTACAGTATGAAGAGAATTCTACTTGTATGCTTAACAGCGGTGTTTGCGTTCGCCAGCAGCGAATTGTGGGCACAGGAGCGAACGGTCACAGGCCGGGTCACTTCCGCTGAAGACGGATCAGGTCTTCCAGGCGTGAATGTTGTTCTTAAAGGAACTACCAGTGGTACTGTTACTACCGTTGAAGGTGATTATTCATTGAGCGTACCAGCCGCAGGAGGCACTTTGGTATTTTCATTTATCGGCCTTCAAACACAAGAAATTGAAATAGGAAGCAGGAACAAGATCGATGTTCAGCTTTCACAAGATGTTACTCAACTCTCTGAAGTTGTAGTAACCGGTGCAATGGGTCTGCAAAAGCAAGCGAAAGAGCTTGGTTATGCAGC
>NZ_DATCSD010000095.1:0-7048 GCF_036568665.1 Ohtaekwangia sp.
GATTTATAGGTCTTGTCGAAGATCACATAATATTTACCCACCAGGTGATCGCCCTTCATGCCACTGCTCTGTGGTGTTTCTCCGTTGCCGAAGAGTTTCCAGGCGGCCATCGATTTGCAGATATGTATACCGCGATCGTTAATGATCTGTACCTTGTGTACTTTATACCCGTTTGCTTTATAGATCTCGCTTACGCTATAGCCTAAAAAGTTATTACGCAAGTGTCCTAAGTGTAAAGGCTTGTTTGTATTCGGTGATGAATACTCGATCATGATCTCCTGTCCGTTGTCTGGCAACTGGCCATAGTTCGGGTTAGAAGCTATGGTATGCAACGCTTCAATCCAGATACTATCTGTGAGCGACAGATTCAGAAATCCTTTTGCAACATTATACTGACGAAAGATACCGGCAGCATGCTCAAGAAGATAGTCGCCTATAAGCTTCGCTGTTTCTTCCGGACCTTTGCGCGATATTTTTGTAAGCTGAAAACACAACAGTGTATGCGAGCCTTCAAACTCGGCATTGGTAGGTTGTATCTGCAGGTTGTCTACGGATTGATTGAAAACAGCCGTTACGGCTTTCTGAATTTCGGAACGAAGTAACAGATCAAGATTCATAGTGAACAGATATAAGACAACAGTAGCAAGACGTCAGACGTTATGTCTCCTGCCTTGCTACTGTATATATAGGTTTATAATTTTTTACCACTCGAGTATATATGCGAAGATCAGAGGTGCCACGATCGTAGCATCTGATTCAACTATATACTTGGGTGTATCAATGCTTAATTTACCCCAGGTGATCTTTTCGTTTGGTACAGCACCTGAATACGAACCGTAGCTGGTAGTAGAGTCGCTGATCTGGCAGAAGTAACTCCAGAACGGAACATTGTCGCGCTCCAGATCCTGGTGCAGCATCGGCACAACACAGATCGGGAAATCGCCTGCTATACCGCCACCGATCTGGAAGAATCCTATACCTTCCGTGCCGGAGTTTTGAGTATACCAGTCGGCAAGCCACACCATATACTCGATACCCGATTTCATGGTGGAAGCTTTTAATTCGCCAGTTACACAGTATGATGCAAAGATGTTACCCATCGTTGAGTCTTCCCATCCGGGAACAACCATTGGCAAGTTTTTCTCTGCTGCTGCAATCATCCACGAATTTTTCGGATCGATCTCGTAGTATTGTTTCAGGTCGCCACTGTTGAGGAGACGGAACATAAATTCATGCGGGAACAAACGCTCACCCTTATCTTCAGCATCTTTCCATACTTTATAAAGATGTTTTTGCAATCTGCGGAAAGCCTCTTCTTCCGGAATACAGGTATCTGTTACACGATTGAGATGGTTCTCCAGCAGATCCCACTCCTGTTCCGGTGTGAGGTCGCGATAGTTCGGAATTCTTCTATAGTGCGAGTGAGCCACCAGGTTCATGATGTCTTCTTCAAGGTTGGCACCGGTACAGGAAATGATATGTACTTTATCCTGGCGGATCATCTCTGCGAAGCTGATGCCCAGTTCGCCTGTACTCATAGCACCGGCTAATGTTACCATCATCTTTTTGCCTTCGGCAAGATGTTTCTTATATCCCTTTGCTGCATCTACCAATGCTGCAGCGTTGAAGTGCAGATAGTGTTTTTCAATGAAGGAGGAAATCGGTCTGTTTTGGCTCATGACTGTTTTATTTCGAATTTCTGGGGGCGAAATTAAGAAAATCGCAGAAGTTCGCTGATTTTTTTATTGAAGGTGGAAACAGGCAGGCTCGAATGCAGTGGTCGCGAAGATATCCTTAATACAATTTTTACTGATATTTCTTGATGAGGCAACGGATATACTCTTCTTTGAATCCCAATGTTTGTTTTTTGCAGGCAGGGAGATGTCCTTGATAAAGGACATTGCTTTTGATTCACGTGTAGATTTCTTCGGCAACCTCATCAATATGTTTCTTTTTTGATAAGGAAAGACTTATCCTATTTTCAGGTATAAGTCTTTCCTTAATTCAAGGTTGCAGCTTCAATACAAATTTTACTCTGCCAGCACGGGCCTATTCACAATAGATTTTGCTGTTGCTTCCAGTATTTCAAATGCACTTTCGGCCATTCTGTTCTCGGTATCGAGCGTTGGGTTTACTTCTACAATTTCCCATGCGCATACTTTCGGATCTTTACCCAGCTCGGCATTTAATGTTTTGGCTTCCTCAACGGTAAGGCCATTGGGCACGGGCGTTCCTGTACCTGTTGAAACACGACTATCTATACTGTCCACGTCAAACGAAACGTAGATCATATCGCAATGATCCAGCATCTCTAAAGCTTTTTTAGCAATAGTGGCAGCTCCGAGTTTTTTTACGTCTTCTGTCTCAATGAAGTTTACGTTGTATTTATTCAAGAGATAGTTCTCCGGCTTCTCAAGATCGCGTACAGCTATATATACAATGTCTTCCGGGTAAATCTTCGGACCGGGCATGCCTACATTCTTCAGTTGCTCCCAATACTCGAGTGTCTCTCCGCGCGGATCATTCACCTTGCATTCAAAATTATCCAGACCACAAGCCATGGCCAGTGCCATACCGTGCATGTTGCCCGAAGGCGTAGTAAAAGGCGTATGTATATCAGCATGCGCATCAATCCAGATCACACCAAGTCGTGCTTTGGGATGTGCCTTTTTGATGCCGGCAATGGTGCCGTAAGATGTACTGTGATCGCCCGCCATAATGAGTGGGAAGAACTCGTCAAAGATTGTCTCGTATACTTCAAGGCAAACACGTTCTTCCATGATCATCACACCATCAATGAATTTGGCGTAAGAGTGCTTGGCGCCATCGAACAGCAACTCGTTTACATTCTCGACTTCAACGGATTCGTATTGTTTAAAAAAATCGGAGTTCAGGTCTAAGCTGGCAATCTTCATTGCTTCTACCCCCAGGCTGGCACCGCGGGTTCCGGCACCGATTTCGGACTTCACTTCAATGATCTTTAGCTCTTTCACGGCAAATAGTATTAAGGTTTTATGAATTAATGGTTAATCAGAAAATGACAGATAAAAATACCCTTCCGATATGCCTTTAGAAGTCGGGCAAGCCGGGCGCCTTTGGAAGCGCGATCGCGAAAAACGAACAGGGAAAATGATTAACCATGCGTTCTGTCTGAGTTATTGCAAAGATGGCAAATTTATCCCAATATTGCACCCTTTATTGGAGCACGTAAGGTCGTTAACCGTTGGAGGTGAATTGTGTGTGCCGGGTTTGTGTGTGGTAATAAAAAATTGATCACATGGCAGTAACACAAGTTGTTTAACGATATGCGTTTAACTACCAAAACCATTTAAACTTTAACGGACAACGGTATAAATGAAGAGCTACCGCGAGCTGATTGAACAAACCTTTGAATTTCCTCAGAAAGAATTTAAGGTACGCGACCACGAACTGTTATTTAATGATGTTCCTGTAATGGACATCATCAAACAGTATGGCACACCCCTCAAGTTAACTTACCTTCCGCGCATCAGCGAAAACATCCGATCGGTACAGGCGATCTTCAACAACGCATTAGAAAAATTCAAGTACAACGGCAAGTATACATATTGCTATTGCACCAAGTCGTCACATTTTTCTTTTGTATTGGAAGAAGCGTTGAAGAACGAAGATGTTCACATGGAAACATCTTCTGCATTCGATATTCCGATTGTGCGCGCGCTGCATGCCAAAGGAAAAGTAACGAAGGACACGTATATACTTTGCAACGGCTTTAAAATGCCGTTATACACTACCTATATCTCCGAGTTGCTGAATGATGGTTTCCATAACTGCATTCCGATCCTGGACGAGATGGGCGAGTTTGAAGAGTATGAGAAAAATGTAAAAGGATCGTACCGTGTAGGGATCCGCGTTGCAGCCGATGAAGAACCCAAGTTCGAGTTTTATACTTCACGCCTGGGTATCCGCTATAGCGACATCATTCCATTCTACAAAGACAACATTGAGAAGAGCAGCAAGGCATCGTTAAAGATGTTACACTTCTTTATCAATACAGGTATTAAAGACACCGCATACTACTGGAGCGAGCTTAGCCGCTTTGTGTTCAAGTATTGCGAAATGAAAAAGATTTGTCCTACGCTGGATTCTATTGATATCGGTGGTGGTTTCCCGATCAAGACTTCGCTTACTTTCCACTATGACTATAAATACATGATCGAACAGATCGTGGAAAACATCAAGTGGATATGCGATAAGAACAACGTACCGGTGCCTAACATCTTTACCGAGTTTGGTAGTTATACTGTAGGAGAAAGTGGTGCTGTACTCTATAATGTTATCGACCAGAAATTGCAGAACGATAAAGAGCTGTGGTATATGATCGATGGCTCGTTTATTACACACTTGCCGGATGCATGGGGACTGAACCAGAAATATGTATTGCTGGCATGCAACAAGTGGGACGATCCATACCATAAAGTAAATATGGGTGGTCTTACCTGCGACAGTATGGATTACTATAACTCCGAAGCACACACCGGTGAGGTGTTCCTTCCAATGATCAACGATGAGGAGCCGCTATATATAGGGTTCTTCCATACAGGAGCGTACCAGGAATCGCTGGGAGGTTATGGCGGTATACAACACTGCCTCGTGCCGGCACCGAAACACGTACTGATCGATCGGAATGAAGACGGAGAAATAACAACCCGCCTTTTTGCCGATGCTCAAACAAGCGAAAGCATGTTGAAGGTGTTGGGATACTGATATTACAATAAGTATATATACAAAAGGCCTGCTACAGCAGGCCTTTTTGTTTTAATATGAAGAGTAAAGATTGATCAATCAATACTTTCCTCCAAATCCCGATGCTACTTCTTTATAGTCTGATGGTATAGTGAAGTCAGCGGCAGGTAATGATTGCTTTTTAATCTCTTTTACTTCCATGATCATACTTCCCTGTGGTGTAGTCATCTCCACTTTTAACGGTACGCCATCAATCTTATCAAAGTATACCCGCTGTGCGCTCGTCATGCGCTGGTTGCTCATGCTCTTCATATCCCAGTCCTTTATTTCTGTAGTAGCCCACATGAGTTGTTGAAGCGTGTGACCTTCTGAAGTATATTCCACTATATATTTCGTGCAGGTATAGCCCAGTATCTTTGCAGTTTCAGAAGTCTTGGTCACTTTTACTTCTGTAGAAGATTTTGTTTGATCGTGCTCCGTATTATTCGGCAACACCGAATAGGTTTTGTCTTTACGATCTATTCTGTACGATTGATTTTTATCTTTCAGATATAGCACCTCCATGTTGGCCATCATCCCACCGTCCATCGTCATGTCGGAGTTGCCGCTCTTGATTTTCACGATCATACCTTTCGGCATCATAGACGACATATCACCGCTCTGCATCATCTTCATCATGTTTTCCATTTGAGCTTTCAACTGTGGATTGGAATCCATCATGGCTTTGAACTGCGGATCGTTCATCTTGGCTTCCATCTCTTTCATCTTGGCCTGGTTAGCCGGGTCGTTCATTTTTTTCTGCGCTTCCTCCATCTGCGCTTTCAGCTTCGGATCAGTAATGTTCATCGTGAAAGCCCACTTGATAATCCCTTCAAATGATTGGGAACGGCTTTGCATGACCAGCACCAGTAGTGCAAGCGTAAAGAGTACTTTTTTCATGGTAGTATCTGTTAGTGTTTACAGCTTGATCGTTGACCGTTATCTGTTAATGGTTATCTGTTATCTGTAGCGTCTCACTCGTGTTTACGATTAACGGATAACGATTAACTGTTAACGAATAACGGTTAACAATTTATAAAGAATCTCAGAATCTCCATGTTATCCCCACATCAAAGTGTAGCGGTAACTATTCTGCGTCTGCACTTTCACTATTGATCTTTTTACCTTAACTTCCATTACTCTTTCCTTCCTTTCTGTTTCAACAAACAAATTGCCGCCTATGAAAAACTTCATGGGAACTGCTGTCACCACACGTGACCAACATACGGCCATCCTTTATTTTATTCCTCCACCTAAATGCTACAGCCATGATGAAAGTTTATGACGACAAGCACCTCAAGAACATTGTTCTGCTGGGGGCGCCCAAGGCCGGCAAGACCATGCTGGCCGAAGACATGATCTACGAAGCTGGTATAGTTCACCGGCGAGGTTCCATTGAAGGCAGAAATACAGTTTCGGATTATCACGAGATAGAGCAGGAGCGTGGTAACTCGGTATTTGCGTCAACGCTTCATACAGAATGGCACGACTATAAAATTAACATCATTGATACTCCCGGCTTTGATGATTTCATTGGCGAAATTATATCATCGGTGCGTGTAGCCGATACCTGTGTGATGATCGTGAATGCACAGCATGGCGTGGAGGTAGGTACCGAGCTTATCTGGAACTATATAGATCAGTTTCAGAAGCCAACAATCTTTGCAATCAACCAGATCGATCATCCCAAAGCAGATTTTGATACAGCGCTACATTCATTACGCGAGCGATTCGGTAATGCGGTTACACAAATGCAATACCCGGTAAATCAAGGCGAAGGTTTTAATGCCATCATCGACTTGCTGCGTATGGTGATGTATAAATTTTCTCCGGAAGGAGGCAAACCACAAAAACTTCCTATACCGGATGCTGAAAAAGAAAAAGCAAACGAACTGCATAATATACTCGTAGAGAAAGCTGCGGAGAATGATGAGCAGCTGATGGAAAAATATTTTGCCAAAGGAACACTCGAGGAAGATGAGATGCGTGAAGGACTAAAGTTAGGGATGATTCATCACGATGTATTTCCGGTGTTTGTGATGTCGGCCAAACGTAATATGGGTAGTGGCAGAATGATGGGCTTTATTGACAATGTAGCCCCGGCACCCTGCGAAGCTAAACCCGAAATAACCATCGATGGAAAAGATATAGCATACGATCCTGCAGGGCCTGCTGTGTTATTCGTTTTCAAGTCACACATCGAACCCAATCTTGGTAAACTTTCATTCTTCAAAGTGATCTCCGGTGAAGTAACAACGAACTCAGAACTCATCAACAGTCAGAC
>NZ_DATCSD010000096.1:0-10679 GCF_036568665.1 Ohtaekwangia sp.
TTGTTAAAGGAGTCAACGTATTATGAACGATATGGAGAGTCGAAAATTTGAGGATGCGTTCAAAGATGCTTTCGGTGAAGCCGAGGTGAGTCCTGCAGAGAATGTGTGGACGAACATCGAGCTTGATCTCGAAAAAGCAGAAGGCGACAAAATGAAGCGCAGGATCTTGTTTTACAAGCTTCTGGCAGCAGCATCCATTGCATTTGCCATGAGTATGGCAGGAGTAGGCTATTATATACTACAGGATAAACAATATATACACAACGGTAGTGGTATAGCAACGCTATCACAAACAAACACGGCAGCTCCTGATGAGTCTGCAAGCGAAGGCGCTACGAACAAAAATTCAACTAACGGGCAACAGGCTTCATCTGAATCAGCACAACAAACAGCCACTATAGAAAACAATAACGAGAACGGATTTTCAGCTTCTTCTACTCAAGGAACAAAAGAAGGAACAGAGGAGGGAACAAGAACAGAAGAATCATCCACATCGTCAGCCAACGTAGCGGCTAAGCGCGCGTTAACAAAAGAGGCGAATGCGAATCGTATTGCTGCCAACAAAACAAACACCGATAATGCTGTAACTTCTTCGCAGAAGAATCAATTTACAGATGGCGTAAAGAGTGAAAACGGAAAGAATAGCCATAGCAATACGCAAGGTATAGCAGCTATTCAAAAACAGGCTGGTGACCAGTCTTCATCTAATAATAGTGCCGTCACTTCAGTAAAACGTAACCAGGGAGCAACCGATCCATCGGCTGCTGCTACAGATGGTAACCGTAATGGTAACCATCAGACTATAACGAACAGCAATCAATCCGGTAATGCTGTAGCATCGACTGATGTAAACGGTAATACTACTGTAAAACCACCCGATGCTATAGCGGATGGATCAGTTAAGAATAACACAACGGTTGCCGGTAATAATACAACCGATAAATCGCAGACAGTTACGTCTTCTTCTATTGCCGCTACTAAAACCGGTAGTCCTGCCGATGCAGCAATAAAAGATAAAAATGCGACTGGTATAGATGCAAAAGAAAATGCCGATACAAACGGAGCAACTATAGCCAGCAACAATACAACGGATAAATCGCAGACTGTTGCATCTTCTTCTATTGTAACGAATGAAGCTGGTAGCCCTGCGAATGTAGCGGCAAAAGATAAAAACGCGGCCGGTATAGATGTAAAAGGAAATGCCGATGCGAATAGTGCAGCGATAGCAAGTAACAACGCAACGGATAATACAAATACCTCGGGTAAACAACCTGCAGTTGATAATATATCAACACAACAGCAACAACAAATTGCTGCCACTGCAAAAGGTATATCAGATCAAGCCGGTAATAATCAACTGGTAGCTCAGCAGCAAGGTAAAGATGCTGTTTCAGCGGGTAACTCTACCGTTGCTTCACGGAATGGTAGCAACGCTACGCAGATGAATCCTTTTACTAACCAGGATGAAATTGTAGCACGCCTAAATTCTACTTCCGGCGGAGGTATGCAAACAGCATCCGTAGATAAATTACCAACACGTGTTGGCAAGCCCGCGGATTTTGATGCTTCGAAACTCCAGTCTGAAGATCCGCTGATGAAATTATTGGGACGATTAACAGAAGAAGATAAAGCACGCGCTGTTGCCGCGAATAAAGATGAACAATCTCCTTTATCTGAAAAGTTATGGACGTCTGTTGGTTTTGCAGCCGGAAGTTTTAATACTGTTAACTCTTCGGTATCGACACCGCCATCCCAATCATTTTCGGCTAACAATGTTGCCGGTCAGCAGGCGAAGGCTTCCGGTTCTGCGTATACAGTAGGCGTTAGCATGGGTACACGTCTCTCTGAGCGATGGGTAGTGCAGGGTGGTGTAAACTATATGTCGCAGGCTTCTGATTATACTACCAATGCTGCGAGTACTTCTGATTTTTCAAGTTTTGCACCCCAATCCGTTAACAGTGCGCTGAGCACAGCCGATGCCCGGGTTGTATCGACTGCTCCGTATTCTGTAAATAACAACATGCAGTTTATCAGTGTACCTGTACAAGCCGGATATCTTATTGTCAATAAAAAGTTTGGTGTACAGCTCAACGGTGGTATTGCTACCGATATGTTCTTGCAGAATACACTTACACCGGAAGGTGGTGGCATCAGCAAGACTACTCAATCCAGCGGAGCTGATTCTCCTTATCGTACCTTGAACTTCAGCGGATTGGTAGGAACTGAATTGAGTTACAAGTTTGGACAACATTATCGCCTGGCGTTGAACCCGGGATTACGCTATCCATTCAATTCTATTTACAAATCCAATCAGCCAATCGCAGCGATGCCATTAACGTTTGATGTCGGATTACGATTCCGGTATATTTTTCACTAACGCTTCCAACCTTTTCATGTAGGGCAGGGTCTAATCACTAAACAACCCTTCAACTACATTTATGGATACGTTAGAGAACAGACTTCAGAAGCGGATACACGTTTC
This sequence comes from Ohtaekwangia sp., assembly GCF_036568665.1. Lineage (GTDB taxonomy): Bacteria > Bacteroidota > Bacteroidia > Cytophagales > Cyclobacteriaceae > Ohtaekwangia. The sequence continues at coordinate 2,483 of NZ_DATCSD010000096.1, forward strand.
CTTGTATGCGCTACTTTTCCTGACTGGTCTTTTGGGGATCAGTGTTTTGCTCGAAGGTTGTACGGATAAGTGCGAGGTGACCAATGAGTACACCGCGTACAAGCCTGTATATACTTCACTCGAAGAAATCCGGAAGGTAAGCATTACGCAACCGGAAGGTATCCATTCGGTTGGCAAGATATACTATAAAGATGAATACCTGTTTGTGAACGAGCCGGGCAAAGGCATTCATGTTATTGATAATCACGATCCCGCTTCTCCTGTTAATAAAAGCTTTATCAATATTCCCGGTAATTATGAGCTGGCTATAAAAGACAATGCTTTATATGCCGACAGCTATATAGACCTGGTGGTGCTCGATATAACTTCGCTGGATAACATTCACGAAGTAAACCGAATCGAAAATATATTCAGCAATTATAACAGTCTCGGATTTTATATGGATCCGGAGAAAGGCCTTGTTACCGATTGGGTAGCAGAGAAGAACAGTACAGTATTGAAGTCGGACTGCAACAGTGGCGTACAGCCCTGGGGTGGTGTGTATTATGACGGAGGCATTGCGTTAGCCAGTAACGTTACATTTGACAAGAGCGCAGCCATCGCTCCGGGGAACGGCTCTGGCCCCGGAGTTGGCGGCTCTATGGCCCGCTTCACCATTAGTAAAAATCATTTATATGCGTTGGATGCCGGTAATATTATACCGGTAGATATATCGGATGAGGTAAGCCCTGATAAGAAAACAAGTGTTTATATCGGATGGAACTCGGAAACAATTTTCCCGGCAGCACAAAATCTTTTTATAGGTGCCAGTGATGGTATGTATATACTGGATATATCAGATCCTGCTGTTCCTAAAACGCTCACTACCTATTCTCACATCCGCAGTTGCGACCCGGTGGTGGTAGATGGTAATTATGCGTATGTAACCCTTCGCTCCGGCACTACCTGCCAGGGCTTCACCAATCAACTGGAAGTAATAGATATTCAGAATTTGCAGTCGCCTCAATTGCTGAAAACATACCCCATGACTAATCCGCATGGTTTGGGGAAAGACAATACAACCTTATTTATCTGCGATGGCTCGGATGGTTTAAAGGTGTATGATGCTTCTGATATCAATACAATAGATAAGAAGCAGTTGGCACATTACGATGGTATAAATGCCTACGATGTTATACCGTTTGATAATGTGTTGATGATGATCGGGGAGAACGGCCTTTACCAGTATGATTATTCTGATCCTGCCAATATCAAATTACTGAGTCACCTGGCTATTGTACATGAGAACTAAGATAACGTTACTCATAGTTGTCAGTATATTGCTCACAACGCATGGGCTGTGGGCGCAAGCGGATAGCACGCAAACCACAAAACGAAAAATACACTATACAGGTAACCTGATGAGCGGGGCGCTGTTTGGTAAAGACGGATATGGTACCTATATATCGGTCAATACAGTGCATGGTGTTCGCTACAAACGGTTTACGGCAGGTATAGGAACCGGGTATGATGCTTACAAAGACTGGAATACATTACCGGTGTTTGGAAGTATATCGTACGATTTTTTACGCATAAAGGACGATGCGTTTTTTGTTCAATTCAATGGCGGCTATGCGTGGGCGTTCTATTCTCCGCGGTCTGATAGTTATTATAACGACTACGATTCGAAAGGCGGCAGAATGCTGAACCCGATGATCGGGTATAGATTCCACGTGAGTAATAAAGTGCGTCTCTATATAAGCGCAGGGTATAAATTTCAGCGCATCAATTATGAGTTTGCGAATAACTGGTATATGTATGATATGATGCCGGGTGCAAACTATCTTCCTCCCGTTACCAAAGTGCAGCGCGACATGGATCGTGTAGTGGTGCAAATAGGCTTTGGTCTTTTCTGATTTTTTCTGCGTAACTTCCGTGGCATGGATTTTTGAGAGCGATACTCATGCTACGAACTCCCGTTACATCTTCCGGCCTGGCTTCTATCGGATATGATGAAGACCACGCTATACTCGAAGTGGAATTTACTTCCGGAGAAGTATATCAATACCTGGATGTTCCATTGGAAGTATATGAAGCGCTGATGAGCGCAGAGTCGCACGGTACATATTTCTCAAAGCATATCCGGCCATTGTATGATTTCCGGCACGTGGAGGAATAGAGCTTAAAGTATCTATACTTCTACATTCGTTGATCGGTGTTCCTTGTTCGATATTCAAATGCAAAATATCTCCCACAGAACTCACAGAATTACACGGAATAAAACAGCCGCTTATTTCCCGCATCCCGATAGCTATCGGGAGCAGATGAACGCAGATGAAATGCCAGCAAATAGCTTAAAGCCTAAAGTTGAAAGCAGTGTGTATTTATACTTTCGGCTTTAAACTTTGAACTTTACGCTTTGAACTTTAAACTTTTACGCTTTCAGCTTAATTCATCGATCGCGATGGCGAGTTCTTCCCACTTTTTATTCGCGGCAGCAAGTGCCGTTTCGGTGGCTGTGAAGTTTGCCTGTACTTCTTTCAGCTTTGCCTGGTTGCCGAATACTTCCGGTGTAGCAAGCTCATTTTCGAGTGCAGCTTTGCGTGCTTCGAGTCCGCTTACTTGCTCTTCCACTTTTTTCAAATCTCTCTCCAGCGATTTGCGTTTTGCTTCGTTGCCGGGAGTATGTGATTGTTGTTGTGGCTTTGCTTTTTCGGGTTCTGCTTTCTTTTGTTTCGGTGGCTCTGCTTTTATACCGGCTGCTTCATTTTTCTTGCGCCAGTATTCATACTCGTCATACGTACCCGGATATTCTTTGATCTGCTGATCTTCTATATACCAGATCTTATTGGCGATCTGACTTACAAAGTGACGGTTGTGTGATACTACTACAAAGCTGCCGAGGTATTGCTGCAGTGCCTGTATAAGTATATTCTCTGAAATAAAGTCCAAGTGGTTGGTAGGTTCATCGAGCAACAGGAAGTTTGCTTCGGAGATCAACGTCTTGGCCAGTGCAACGCGCGACTTCTCTCCACCCGATAATACTTTTATCTTCTTGAAGACATCATCATCAGTAAAGAGAAAACATCCTAACACATTGCGCAGCTCCTGGTCTGTTTTACCGGAGCCAGCCTGCACAAGCTCTTCGAGAATTTCGTTGTCAACACGAAGTGATTCGAGCTGGTGCTGTGCATAGAATGCGCGGATTACATTAAAGCCCATGATGCGTTCGCCTTCGACCGGTTCTTCTCCTGCAATGATGCGCAGCAAAGTAGATTTACCTTTACCATTGGCACCGATGAGCGCGATCTTATCGCCACGTTCTATATTAATTGATGTGTGCTTTAATATCTCCAGCGAGCCGTAGGCTTTGGATACATCATTCAATGTAATGATATAACGGCCGGGCTGCTGCTTGAATTTGAAACGGAAATTTACCGCGGCAGAATCATCGACTACTTCTTCGATGAGATCCATTCTTTCAAGCGCCTTTACTCTCGATTGTACCTGGCGCGCTTTGGTTGCTTTCGCTTTGAAGCGTTCGATGAAGCGCTCGGTCTGACGAATCTTTTGCTGCTGATTTTCATACGCACCCTGCTGTATCTCCTGGCGCAGCTCTTTCTCTTCGAGGTAGAATGAATAATTACCTTCGTAAGTTACAAGTTGTTGCTGGGTAACATCTACAATCTTGGTAACAACGTTATCGAGAAAAGTACGGTCGTGCGATACAATGATCACCGCGCCTTCATAATTACGCAGGTAATCTTCCACCCACTCAATAGAAGGTAAGTCCAGGTGGTTGGTGGGTTCATCGAGCATGAGCAACGATGGTTTCTCCAATAGAAGTTTAGCAAGCATCACACGCATGCGCCATCCTCCGGAAAATTCTTTCAGTGGCCGATGGAGGTCAGCCGTAGCAAAGCCAATTCCTTCGAGTACTTCTTCTGCTTTGGATTGTATCGTATAGCCATCGAGGTGATCAAATTTTTCCTGCAGCTTGGAAAGTTTTTCTACCAATGCATCGGAGTATTCAGTCTCCAGTTGTTTGATCGTAACTTCCAACTGACGTTCAATCTCTACTACTTCTTTGAACGCACTCATGGCTACAGCCAGGATCGAATCATCGGTTTGATAGGAGAGGAGGTCCTGGTTCAGGAAGCCTATTGTACAGTCATTACTCTTGCTGATCGTACCGCTGTCGATCTTGTATTCGCCATGAATAATTTTGAGCAGTGTAGATTTACCGCGGCCATTCAACCCGATCAGACCAATTTTGTCTTTCGGTTTTACAAACATGTTGGCATTTTCGTAGAGCGCGCGGCCTCCGATATAATACGAGAGATTGGTAATCGATATCATAGTGCTAATTCATCCCCGAAGGCATTGTGTAACAATGCCCAACAGAACCGGCAGCAAAAATAATGAGTATTTACAGCATTTCCGGATTTAACCGGAAGGATGACCCGAAATTTTGCCACTTACGTAAAGCATATCCTTTCTCCGGGTAAAAAAACTTAATTTCAACCGTATTTTACGGAACATCAGTGTATGTATGACGGGTATCTTTTTCAGGATTCATGGATGCACGGATGAAAAAATCCGGTTCACATTTTCACAATTTTTTTTAAAACTATAGCTCATGAGATCGATTACTTCCATTCCTGTCGTAATAATGACTGTCATGCTGGCCTGTGGTAATTCCGGGTCAGAGCGTGAGGCAGTCAGTAACAGTACAACAACTGATGCAAGTGCGCCTGCTATTACCGAATACGCTGCTACATTACCACTCGACAAGATCAAGTTACCTGCAGGTTTCAAGATTGAAGTATATGCTGAGGTAGACAACGCGCGCTCGATGGCGCTTAGCCCTTCCGGTGTACTGTATGTAGGCAACCGCGATAAAGACAAAGTATATGCCGTGAAAGATACCAATGGCGATTTCAAGGCTGATAAGAAATGGGTAATTGCTTCCGGTCTTAACATGCCGAATGGTGTAGCTTTTAAAGACGGCAATCTGTATATAGCCGAGATCAGCAAGATCACGAAATATACCGGTATAGAATCGAAGCTTGATAATCCTCCGACTCCCACGGTGATCGCTGATAATTACCCGACTGAATCACACCACGGCTGGAAATATATAGCCTTTGGTCCTGACGGGAAACTATATGTACCGGTTGGTGCACCGTGCAACATCTGCGAATCGAAAGATGAAATATATGCGAGCATTACACGCCTGAATGCGGATGGTACAGGTCGCGAAGTATTTGCCAAAGGTGTGCGCAACACGGTAGGATTTACCTGGCACCCTACAACAAAAGAACTTTGGTTTACAGACAACGGTCGCGATATGTTAGGCGATGATAAGCCTTCGTGCGAGTTGAATGTAGCAGGTAAGAAAGGCATGCACTTTGGCTACCCGTATTGCCACGAAGGGTCTATCAAAGATCCGGAGTTTGGCGATAAACATGCCTGCTCAGAATTTACGGCACCTGCCGATAAACTGGGGCCACACGTGGCACCACTGGGGCTGAAGTTCTATACCGGCAGTATGTTCCCTGCTGCTTACAAGAATCAGATTTTTGTAGCGGAGCATGGTTCATGGAATCGCTCAAAGAAGATCGGCTACAATGTTACACTGGTTAAACTGCAGAATAACAAAGTAACCGGACATGAAGCGTTTGCAACGGGCTGGCTGGACGATGCCACACAAAAGGAATGGGGACGCCCGGTAGATGTACTGGTATTGCCCGATGGATCGATGCTTGTATCAGACGATAAAGCGAATGTGATCTATCGGATTTCCTACAGTAAATAGAGCTGAAAGCTTAAAGTTTAAAGCGAAAGGTGGAGTGTATACAGTCTTTGTGGGAGGCAAATTATTTCCCGCTGATCTTGCAGATTTGCGCAGAATATATAGGTGAAATCTCTTCGAAATAACCGATCTTGGAATAATCATTATCCTTACCCTGTATGAAAAAAATAGTTAGTATAGGTCTGCTGCTCGCCTCCGGTATATTTCCGCTGTTGGCACAGCCATCGTCTGAGAAGGCAACCCTTTCGGTGATCTCGAAAGCGGAATATACTCCTGTAAAAAACCAGGCTGCCACGGGCACGTGCTGGAGTTTTTCTACCACATCGCTGGTGGAATCGCAGACAATCAAGAATGGTTTGGGAGAGGTGGATCTTTCGGAGATGTTTACCGTGCGAAATATATACACCGAGAAAGCCAAGAACTATATACTTCGCCAGGGCACAGCACAATTTGGTCCGGGCGGATTGGGTCATGATGTGATCCGCGCAATGGCTACCTATGGTGCCGTGCCGGAAAGTATATATTCCGGTTTGCCGTTAGGACAAAAGACGCACGACCATAATAAAATGGATGCGCAGCTAAAGACTTATCTCGACAGTTTACTGAAGATTCGTCCTATACCTGCCGACTGGATGAAGGGTTTTCAATCTATACTGGACGATCATTTGGGTAAAGCTCCGGAAACATTTACGTACAACGAAAAGCCCTATACGCCCAAAACATTTGCGACTGAAGTGCTGCACTTTAAGCCGGAAGATTATGTGAACATCACATCGTTCAGTCATCATCCTTTCTATACTTCTTTTATACTGGAAGCACCTGATAATTTTGCGAACGGATCGTACTATAACCTCCCATTGGATGAAATGATCAAGTTAACCGAGCATGCTGTTGAGCGTGGCTATTCTATTATGTGGGATGCCGATGTAAGTAATGGCTGCTTCAAGCAAAACGATGGCTATGCTTTACTCTGGAAAGGTGGTAAAGCTCCTGCTACGATTTCACCGGAAGATGAAGAATTAAAATACGATCAACAGCTTCGCCAGTCACTCTATGAAAATCTGACCACACAAGACGATCACCTGATGCACCTGGTAGGATTGGAGAAGTCTGCCAGCGGAAAGAAATTTTTTCTGGTAAAAAATTCGTGGGGTGATCGCGGACCGTTCAAAGGATTCATCCATGTGTCGCAGGCATATTTTGCCATTAACACGGTGAGCCTGGTAGTGCCGAAAGCCGCTATTGAAAAATCTTTACTCACGAAGCTGGGTATTCAATAATCACGTTTCCACGATATAGTATTTTCTAACGGATCGGCTATGCATCCTGTATTGTTTGAAGTGGGCGGATTAACCGTATATAGCTACGGGTTTATGATCGCGCTCGGAGCTATAGCCGGTGTAGCCTATATGGTTGTGCGAGGCAAACAGGAAGTAGGACTCACGTTTGATCAGGCTAACTCACTGTTCCTTTTTATTTTTATTGCTGCATTTGTGGGGGGGAAGGCGCTGCTCTTCCTGGAAGATGCATCGTACTATATACAGCATCCGGCAAAGTTACTCGCGGGCAGAGGCTTTGTGTTTTACGGATCGTTTCTGTTTGCTATACCTACTATGTTCTGGTTCTTCAGGCGAAATAAACTGCCGACTTATGCGATGTTGGATATTATGGCGGTAACTACCTGCCTGGTGCACATGTTTGGTCGTATAGGTTGCTTCCTTGCCGGATGTTGCTATGGACTTCCTACGGATTCTCCGTTGGGCGTTGTATATACTGATCCGGCCTGTCATGCCAATCCGAAGAATACACCGTTGCATCCTACACAACTATATGAATCAGGGTATATATTCCTGGTGATGCTCGTATTGCTGTTTCTCCGCGGGAGAAGAAGGTTCTATGGTCAATTATTCCTCACGTACCTGTTGCTCTATGCCATAGGCCGCTACGCACTGGAATTTTTCCGTGGCGATATTGAGCGCGGCTTTATCATTAAGGATTACCTGTCGCACTCGCAGTTTATAGCGGTGGCTATATTTGTAGTGGTGCTCTATATCTACAACCGTTGGTCAAAACGAAACCAGTTGAGCTTGCACAAGAAACCTATTTAAGATATACCGAGTGGAATGTAGTGAGCAGTGTGTTGCCTTCGTATAGCTCCAGCGTTTCGCCATTGATCTTGTAGTTATCCGCAGAGTCGAGCGATTTGGTTAGGAAGTTTTCTACATCCAGTCGGTCGCAGGCCATCTTCGTAGTCATAACCGTGAATTTTATTTTGTTTCCTTCCTGGGTATAATTACCGCCCAGTCCGTTGCATCCGGCAAAACCTTTTATCCGTTTTTCTCCGCCTTCATTGCTCAATACGAAGTATACTTCTTTAGAACCATCGGGTGTTTCCACCGGCAT
>NZ_DATCSD010000097.1:0-19222 GCF_036568665.1 Ohtaekwangia sp.
ACCATTTGCGGCTGACCATTGACATAAGCATAGTCCGTTTTCCGCTTCAACAAGCCATTTTTGTTAAAGCCCAAGCTAGACATACCTGGTTTTCTGTATGGAAGTGGTATACCTGATCCTACAATTCCGGCAATAAACGTACAATGGCATGAGGTATATAAATAAAAACCGCTGCTATTCAAGAGATGATTGGCAGCGGTTTTTGTTTGGTACAATTAAAAGCTAGTCCTGATAGTATATTTGATTAATAATACAGTTGCTCGCGTCCATGTTAGTGTTCTTCACTAAGAAATACCTGCATACATGCTTAGCGTTAGCCATAGACATGCTGCGCCCAAAAAAACGGTGTATCAAACATTTCAAAATCAGTGTGGGTTTGGGTGTGATTGTTGGTGAAGAAAACCAACAATGGCATGAGAACTACTATCCCTCTTTAAAAAAGTAAGCGCACTGCCAACAGAGAAGAAAAAAATCGTAAAAGAGTTTCTCGAAGCTTTTGTCTTCAAAACTGATATACAGGAAAAACTCGCATCCTGAGTTAATACCATAAAACAAAAAGCCCCGCATTGCTGCGAGGCTCTCTTATATACTTGTTTTTTTCTTACCCACGAGTTAAAAACTTGCAAACAATACTTCACAAGTTACATTCCGCTAAACTTGCGAAAGCTGCGTTCGTTCTATAGTTAATGCGGACGCTCAAGATAGATTTTATGCCACTTGATTTTATTCTTACTAATTATTCGAAGGGTATCATTAGTCATTTTTACCTGAGCAAAGTACATGGGATTGCAGTCTACATCAATGGAAAGTATCTTACTTTCCGATCCTCTGAGATCAATGTATTGAGAACGTAAAGTATCATTGAGTATTTCCGAACTTCTTTCAACATTGGGTTTGGGATAAGCTCTGAAGTAACCCTTATCAACAGTTTTTTGCAAACGAATTATGTTTGTCTCATTCTGTAAGGGATAAGTGATTTTACCAATTACTAGCTCTATGTTTAATAAATCCGTTGTAGTTAGTAGGTGAGTAAAGTGTAGATTTCGCTTTGGCAAAATATTAATCACAAGTTGAGCATCAGACTCGTTTGATGGACTGGTTCTAATATTCGTAGGTAACTGACTTGGATCGGACACCTCATTAATTAACAATAATTTATTGCCGTCTTGCTTCCACTTCCCTCTACTAAATTTATAAACATAACCTCCTTCCATCCTCTCCATGTATTGATAGGAGTTATCAGGATAAAAATCCCAAGTGGCTCCGCCACCGTAATATCTGCTCTCTAGAAAAAGCATATCTACCTTACAGGCAAATAAAGACAACCCAAGCAATATAAAACTCACACTAATTATACTTCTAGATTTCATTCTACTTTGGATAAGATTCTTTGTATTTGCTGTACGTTTGCTTATAAACTGGCTCTGTGGTACCATCTGGTTTGGTACGCATAATTCCTCCAACATAAGTTCCAGTCACTCCGTTAACATCTGAAATAGTCCCAGGTGCAACTGAAGTTGGCATTGAAGTTGGATCAGCAGCGTACTGTGCTTGATATGCCCTGATTTCTCTAGGCTCTTCTCCATCGTGGATTCCTGTAGGAGCTCTATCCCGTCCATGTGATACCTCATGAACTCTATTTCCAAGTCGATCTGTAACCGTCATTACTATCTTATCACCAAGGACATCAGTATTACCTTCATTTCCTGTTGCCTTTGCAAAGGTAAATTTAGGTATGTTATCCCCCTTGCTCGCCATATAAGTCAAATTAGCTTTGGTCCTGTTGTTTATGGCGATGGCTTGACTGTTAGCATTTTTCTGTGCAGTGAGACTATTGACTTTATCCGTTTTTCCTTTCTGGGAAGCCTTCGCAATCTTGCTATCAAGTTTGGCATTTTGTTTCTCAAGAGCTGCATTAGCCTTGTCAACACCTTTATTGATCTGGGCTGCAATTTTTCCATCCTTCTTTGGATCGGCCCACTCATCACCTAAGGGATCAGTAATATTGACTGGATTGTTCCCCATCATATTGTATGGAGAGACTTGGTAGTAGTCATCAACTTTAGGGTCAATCTGCCACCATCTGCCTATCGTTGGATCCATTGTCCTGTAAAATGCTTGATAGACATTCACTCCAAGTTCATCTTGTTCTTCAATGCCATTAAACTTGTATTGATTGGGCGCGCTATCTTCTCTCTGATATGCATTAAAAGTCAACCCGAACGGATAATAATCTTCCGCCTGTATAACAGGAGATTTTACATGCGTTATCGAAAGATCATCAAAGTATACCTCTTGAGCAACACTGCCTTCGTTGGAGACATATATATACACATACCCGGGTTGTTTTATGGTAACCTGCTTACTTAAAAGTCCATGCGGTGCCTTGGTAACAGAACCAACTTCCTGAACGTAGTCTGCAGATAACTGTTGGAAGGCTATATCAACCAAGTTATAATCTTTATCAAAAACCAGGATGTTGAGCCATCCTTTGGGCCAGTTTGCATTGCCTGGGTTGCCGTTGCCGCCAATAAATGCACCATAATCCGATAGTGCAGCACTTGCAGTTCCAACCTCGCTCGCTGCGGGAGCCGCCAGGTTAAACGCAGACAACAGTGCTGCACCAAAAGTAGTAGGGTCTACTGCCGAACCTTGTGTACCGAGGTACTTGGCGTATACTTCTGCCTTCACAGTGTCTCCCGGTACTACGGCGAATGTCTTCGCTATACCCACTTGTGAACCGGGGCCTCCTTTAAGCACCTGAGCTTTAGTATAGACCGTTCCTGCATCGGTATGGTCAAACATATCTGCTGACACACTGCTGTAGTTTTTAAAGTTCTGGGCTTCACTGCTGTCTTCAAATTTAGCAGTGTATTGAAGCTTTTCTTTTTTCGTGGTAAATGTTAGCCTTACGTTGCCAAGGTGATCCTTCAGATTATACTGATACTCTGGTGTTGTATTCACGCCAAGTTTGGTAACCTCTACTCCGCTCACCACAAAATAATCTGTAGCCGCTGCCGCACCCCATTGCAAACCTACTTCCAACTGTGTGCCTCCTGTTGGTATAGTGACTGTTTCCTCTATCCATGATTCTGTTGTAGAGGAAGCTGGCATCTGGGAGCCGTTCCAGTATGAGCCCCAGAGGATATCTCCCATGTTGGTTCTGGCCAGCATGTTTACTCCTCCACTACCAACACGATATCCTTTTATTTTGATTCTATACCGTTCGCCCGGTTGTGCTGGCAACACGCCTCCGAACATAGCTCCGCGTAAGGTGGTTCCATTACTCAGCACCTTTATGTAATCCTGGTTACCTGATAATTTTACAGCTGAAATAGTGGTACCATTATAAGCAGTCACGCTTGTTAAATCTGATCCATCATTGGTATAGACCAGTTTCTCTGTGGCCAATACTACTCTTCCTTCTTCATGCTGTATAAATTGTAAAGCATCATTCACATATTGAAATTCACCCGCATAATCTGTCTGCGTTGTAGAATTAAGAAAATACGTGGCCTGCGCAAGTTTGCGACCGGTTGCATCATAAATATAGTTCACACTGTTCAAACCCCGCGTTACAGCGTTGGGCAGGTTCAGCATGTTATACGTAATCGGTGCTGTTATACCTTTGTTCTTATCAAGCGTCATGTTACCGTTGGCATCATATGCGTAGTCATTATCGGTATTCACGCCATCAACAAATCCAGTATACTTATCACCAGTGTCAGCTACTTTCATTAACTGGTTGCCTGTTGCATACGTATAGGAGAGATTATCCATGGCTGATGTAGCCAAACCAAAGCGCGAAAGGGTTTTAATGTTTCCGTTCAGATCGTATGATAAATCACCTTCATGATATTTACCTGCGGTCCAGGTTCCGGATACGGAAGACTGCAAATTCTTTGCTGACACCAACCGGTTCAATGGATCGTATTTGAAATTATACGCCATCTCCTTCACATCGCCTACTCCCTGATTCACACTCCATTTCATGGCTGAGATGTTGCCATTATACTGTCTGCCATCTTCAGACGAATCAAAATCACCTCGATTGGCAAGAGCCTGTACTTCGGACTGGCTAGCCGAACGATTCAGAATATTTACTTCATCTATAGAGCCTGCCATTCCCAGAAATAAAGGACCACTCGCACCTGATCTAGTTTTCCCGATCAACGTAGTACTGCTCATCGCACCTGTAGAGAAAGCTGTAATGGCAACAGGGGCTCCGTCTAACACGCCATCAACATAAAATCGAATGTAGACCCCATCTCCTACTACAGCTACATGGTGCCAGTTGGTATCATTAATGGTTCTTACACCTCCGAGACCTGTAAAGTAAGCGGTCGCACCGTTACCTGTCATTATAATAAATCGAAGTTGATGATCACCGTAGCCTGCTCCATAGGTCTCATACATAAACGCAAAACCTTTCGTGCTCGAAGTTGCTGTATTGGAAACAAATACGCTCCGAGCATTCAAATCTGTAATCTTCACAAAAGCGGCTATCGTAAACTTACCGGTATTCGGTATAAATGAATGCTTGGTCTGTGAATTAGGAATATCTATATAATCGTTGGTGGTGAAAGTATAAGCACTTGCACTGTTTCCTTGTGAATCGGTTGTTAACTGCGCTCCGTGAACAACACCATTCAATCCGTTTGCTACTGCATCGTTCGCATTACCTGTAAACGGATATGACGAGACCAATACATCTTTAAGGCTGGATCCGGTGTTTGTACCACTTGTACCCATATCCTCATTATAAGCCAGGTTCATACCAAAGTAATCGCCTGTTTCATCATTGGTTATACCATCATTATTGAGCTCCGCATTGTTCATGGACGTAAGCCACCCGCGAATATTATAGCGGTAGTCTACCGATTGTTTCGCATCGGTGGCTCCTGCATTTGTACTGTGTAATTTTTTATCTACCAGTTGACCAAGCTCGTTGTATTCGTTTTTGCTCAGCAATATCTCTGGTTGAGTACCTATCTTATGCCATGTGTGTGTCAATCTTCCTGCATGATCATAAGTATATCTTCGGGTAATCTGATATGGATTGAAAGAACCGAAAGACGATCTCACATTACCGATCACAGCACGGTTACCGTACATAGCAAAATCTATCAACAGAGCATTCGAAGTAGCAGCACGATCTGCAAGGTATGTTCCATTCTGATAGAAGTATATTCTCCCTTGTTTACGCTCTATCCGGAAAACATCGCCAGCAGTATACGCTGGTGAGGACGACATCAGGTTGGTTGTACCTCCACTTTCGCGCACCTCCAATTTTCCCAGGCTTGTAAGATAAAGTGCATACTTAATTGTAGTCCAGTTGGCATCAACGTTGGTCTCTGACAATCCAACAACCAACGCTTTATTATTAGCAGAGGTACTGAATTCAAACCAGCCGTCCTGACCGGCAGGAAGCATCTCTACGGAAGCACCTCCTGAGTTTCCCCAGCCATCAACACTTGTCTTATCTATGCGATTGCCTAAACGTCTTGCTGCTACAATATCTTTCCAAGATATACCATAATGAGTTGCTTTCGTTTTGAGCACCTTACCCGAGAAGTCATAAACATTACTTACGCGGTCTCTCCCACTTCGGTAATTATCGGCTAACACCTGGATTACCCGATACTTGTCATCATAATAGTTAACCGAGTTAAGCCACGTCACCACGCTGCTGGCAATATGATCATCCAAAACACGCACGCGGGTACCGGTAACCTGTCCGATTACACTATTAAATGCAGTAGAAGGTTGGGTATAGGTATATCCATTGGCAGGCTCAGACAGATTCTCATTCAAATAGTCATAACCAGTTCCTATATAACTTTTGAAGGCATAGTTATCATAATAGGTTATTGTCCGGTAACTCGAGAAAGGAGTGGTTATTCCAACCGTTACCGTTGGATAAGATTTATTGGAATAACCCGATATATTTCCAGCAACGTTGCCTATATAGGTTTCGCCATAACGTGTCCATGATTTGGCGTAGTGCTTCGCTACACCGGCCTGCATATCTGCCTGGCTTAATATAGCAGTAGTATCTTTTATACCGGTGGCAATCGGTCTGTTCAGCTCATCATATTTTGTGAACGTCCACTGCATGTTGGCGCGTTGATTACCATCTTGTGTTAACACGAGACGATCGCGGTCGTCATATACCATATATACAGCCGCGACACCCGGTACTTGTTTTTGCGTCATGCGCTTACGGCTGTCGTAAGTATAGCGAAATGCCCATTGTTGCAGAAATGTTTCCTTTACGGCATCCGTCTGATCAAAATATGCTGATGGGCTTATGGATGTAATTTGACGAACCGCCTCCGGAGGAATCACGGTCACGAGATCTCCCAGATCATCATATATATAATAGGTACTTGCATAGTTTACATCATTGATAGCGGTAGCGTTTTTTACTACCTGCACACGCTTTAAAATTGTGTGCCCTTCTTTATCAACATATTCTATTACTTCATTACCATGTTCATCCTTAGTTCTGTTTCTATACAATTGGTTCGCCGTATAATACACGCGGGAAGCAGAAGTCCCTGCGTTTATCTGGCCCAGCGGATAAGTACTGCTAGGGTCTGTATAGGTCCAAAGCAACACTTCATTGTCCGTGTTAGACTCATAGTTCTTCTTTATGGTGTGATCAGAAGAATTATATGTATTAACTCCATCGGGCTGCCATACTGTTCCGGAAGCGCCTTGTTTAATAATTCGATTCAATGGACTTGATTCAAAAATCGTTTCGGCATAAGGCGCTATATCATCTGCTATATGATCGGAAGAACCATTTGTATAAAAAGTATTTTGAGGAGAGCCTGTGTAAGTTCCTGAACTCTTCGTTGACGTCTCCTTGTAACGCCCATTGTTTTCAGATGTATAAGGAAGATATTTCTTTTCCTCTCTTCCAAAAATATCATACTCTATTGGCTGTACCTGGTCTTTATGTGAAGGCGATGATTGCCAACTGACAGTTTGCACAGGGCGGCCTAATCCGTCAAAATACGTGGTCGATTCCTGAAGGTCCTCAACGGACAAGCCCTCAATAGCAGCCGCATCAAAAACATTGTCTTTCAACACATTTCTTGAGCGAACATAGTTCATGGAATTGGTCTCGCATCTGCTAATGGTAATAACATTCGAAACAGCCGTTGCTGACGTGGTACATACAGCATTACTGGTAAGCGTACAACTGATTTTCTCATTATTAAGAACCGAAGAGACATACGTATTTCCGGTAGCACCGGCTACAGCAGCGCCATTGACAAACCATTGATGGGATGGACTGGATCCTCCGTTTGTTATCGTAGCTGTTAACACGGCTTTTCCGTCAGCACACCAATCAGGATTGCTCGATATAGCTATTGTCGGAGTTACCTGTTTAGCATCTATTACGGCAGTTGCAGATGCCGTACATCCATTAGGCGTAGTAACGGTGAGCGTATAGTTTCCGGATACAGCAGAAGAAACGGAAGGATTTTGCTTTGTGCTCGTAAAACCATTCGGGCCCGACCATGAATAGGCAGACATTCCATTAGGTGTGGCCTGAAATGTAAACGCTCCACCAGCACACACGACAGATGGATTTGTTGTAAGCGCCACCGTGGGCTTATCAATAACTACATTGGCAGCGCTTGATGTTATTGTTCCACAGGCGTTCGTAACCTTTACCCAGTATTGGCCAGCCATTGCCGGAGCCGTTGGAGAGAGTGTTAATGTCTTTGTTTGCTGTCCAGACCATGGTGGCGACAATGGAGGCACTATACCTCCACCACTTGAGGAACCACTCCAATACCATTGATATGCATTACCATTTCCAGTAGCATTTATAGTTAAGGCAGTCTGTACTCCATCGCACACGGTTACATTCGCGGGTTGTGAATTAACGGTGGGAGGCGAATTAAATACCACGGATATACTACCGGTATTTACACACCCCTTACCATTTGAGGAAGTCAAGGTATATACCCCCGTCATGGAAGCGGTTGCATTCGCTATAGAAGGGTTTTGGACATTGCTTGAAAAATTGTTAGGGCCAGTCCAGGAGTAATTTGGTAAATTACCAGGGCTTGAAAAATTGATGGTTGCGCCCGGGCACATTAATCCATTATTCGCCACGGATAGTGCATACTCCGGAAATGTTGCTGTGCCGGTTTGCACGACTGTTACATCAACAACGTTAGAGGTAACGGTACCACAGGCATTCGTTACCTTTACCCAATACTTTCCGCCCATGGTTACGCTCGTTGGCGAAAGAGTGAGCGTATTAGTAGTGGTTCCTGACCACGGTGGAGATATAGCAGGTACAACACTACTGCCGGATGAACCCGTCCAATACCATTGATAGCCGGTTGCATCTGGCGCCTGCACACGCAGAGAAACAGGGCTACCCTCACATACCGTTACACTTACCGGCTGGGCAGTAATTACCGGAAGTGTACACTGTGCCCGTAAGTCAATAACACTACTAACGAGAACTATTACAATTATAAATATCCTTTCCATCATGTTTGAATCAGAAACCTCGCCTAAAATTATTATCCCAGTTATTGATTTTCGTTTGCTAATTTGTCACAGTTACAGTTGCTGACCGCGATGTTACTGAGGCTCCGCAAACATTACTGAATTTTACCCGGTATTGGCCCGCTATATATTTCGCAGCCTTTGGTATGGTTAACGTGTTGGTGGTACCAACAGATTGGATTGATAAACCGCTCTCATCTCTAATTGCAACCTCATTCAAATACCACTGGTAGCTATCAGCTTTTTCTACCACAGCAGTGAGTGATACGGAACCGCCCTCCGCCACGGTGACATCTAGCGGTTGTTGGGTTATCACTGGAGTAGACCATAAACTAATCTGAGAACTTCCACTGTTTGTACAACCATTATTGTAGGTTACGGTCAATGTATAGGTCCCTTCGACATTGGGCGTAGCACTTGATGTAACCACCGGATTCTGGTCTGTACTTGAAAAACCATTCGGCCCGGCCCAAAGATATTTGGTTACGTTAGAAGGGCCCAGCAGGGTCATCTTGCTTCCCTCACATACCTTGTTGTCATTGGATGCCGTAAATGTTGGAACGGGATTCACGTCAATGTCGTCACAATCTGCAATTGCAGCACGTCCCTCACCAAAATGATAAACGTATTCTTTTAGAATTTTACCCTGGTTATCCCTTATTAAACGTAATCTATCGAATGGATCATATTCATAATATATTACTTGATTATTAGCGTCCGTAATTGATGAAAGTTCTCCAAATCCATCATAGGTATACGATGTCATAAGTGCTTGTTCCGGGAAAAATCTGACATCATCCACTTGCTGCGAAGAATTTATTGCGATTGTAGCTGTACCGTTTGCTACGGTTACTGCACTTTGCTGAAGTATCCATTGACCATTAACTTTTAGCCAATAAGACAATACATACTTGCCGTTTGTTAATCCCGTTAAATTTTGAGTAAACCCATTGATCTTGCTCTTGGAACCGGTTTTTGAGTCGCCTGTAACCACATCATTATTTACATCCTCAAATCCTGTATAAAAAATATCACTAAGTTTGGCATTCACCACTTTGGCTACAGGAAGTGTATGATCATAGCCATAAATAAAAGAAGTATAAACCCCATTATTGGTTTTATATTCCGCTATATTCCCATAGGTATAGCGGCTATAACTAATCACTCCTTCTGATGGAAAGTCCCTTAACTGTTGTTCGACTCCGAACGGTTTAATTACATTGCCAAATGGAAAATAATTAGTCCGCACCCGCTCGTTTTGCACACCGTTCTTATATTTAGTTATTTCTACCACGGGAGAAATAATGTTGGCATCAGTCATTGAGGAATAAACATCGTTCTCAGCGATAAAATCATGCGGGTATTTCATTACCGTAACTAATGGTTGATGTTTACTATCATACGTGCTCTCTTCGCTTACCGCATAGTTTGTCATGTCGTATTTGTAGTTGGTTTCCGTAACTACATTTTGCCCATTCGTAAGATCAGTTTCAATTTTCTTTATTAAAAGTTTTTTGAAATTTACATAGGGATAGACGCCTATTGTGTATCGCCCGATGTAAGAACACGCATCCTCATCCATAACTGCGCCCGTTGTACAAAAACCAACAGGACCAATATAGTTATCAGCAATCTTCACGTTCACCCAATCTCTTACTATATCGCTGATCTTGTATTCATAGTTCTCTGTGCGAATTGTATTTCCCTCTCTGTTCTTGAAAGTTACGGAGGTCAGGTCTCCGTTGATATCAGCATCATTGATTAAAACATCATTAAAAAAAGTTCCCATAGCCGTATTGTTGCTAAAGGTTTTAATAACAGTTCCATTTTCAGATTTGGACTGCTTCGTTAAATCATAGATCTCTACTCTACTGTATCCTACGGTTGCCTTTAATGGAGATGTTGTAGTGCCTACCAGACTGCTCGAATTTCGTTTATAATATGTCAGGCCCGATAGTGTACATGAACCATTCTGAGTGCCTGCTGTAGTAAATGCACCAGATTGGGTATACGTAAGTGGCATGATTAAAATTCCACTGCTACTCCCATCTTCATTCACATATTTATATTCCTTTGATGAAACGAGCGTACCATTGTTATCATAGTTCTTGATTTGCTTTATCCTAAGTCCGCCTCCGATGGATTCGGTATGTGCTGCCATAACGGCATCGTAAATCTTTTTGTCGTGATACTCCGCCACAGCCGAAACTAAACTGGCGTAACCCGTGGGACCCATTGCATCAGGAACATCACATGAGAGAACATAGAAACCGGGTGGCAGCGTTATTTTCTCATCCCATGTCTTACTATAAGGTTGTCCGGCAACAAAAGAATCAATCGCCCATAACCTAGAAAAAGAAGATCCTGAAAAGCGTACAAATGTTCCTTCCATCTGTTCATAAGAGAACTGTCCATTCCGATTATTTATATTACCGGAAAGCCGGACTTCAGTTTCTGTTGTTAAAATGAAATAAGCGGTTTGGGGAACACCGTTATTAAAATCAAATACATTCAAAAGTTCCACACCATGAGTAACCTTACTTTCTTCTTCTGCTGATAAAACAGCACCGTTCTTAAAGATATGAGGTTCGTATGTAAAAACTGATTTACCTCCGGTTGGGTAAGTTATTGATTTCAATGTTCCTGCGTTGCAATATTGGGCGCTCGCACCCCGAATAGCTCCTTTGTATATATCTAGACCATTAACAATCGTGTTGGCAGCTGAATAAACTAGGAAATTCGAAAATAACGTTGGAATGATTGTATGCCGTGAATCATTAAAGTCCAGAAAATTACTTTGGTTTTCCTGTCCATTGTAATACCCCCAGTGATCAACAGCGAATGACGTTTTAATTGGCAATAGTATATCTTCTTTGTACTCAAAAGAATATTTTCGATTAGTTGAATTTTGCACATCCTTCTCGATAACACTAAGTAATTTCAGTCTGGAACTCAGGTTCGAGTCTGTATATTCCTTACCAAAGCGACTCCAATAGCTATCATCCGCTAGATAGTTTCCGCCAATATCACTCGATGAGAAATATCCATATTCAAATTGAAAAGATTTTTTCTTTCCAGAAAATTTACTGGTTATATCTATTGACTCGAGTCGTCTCGCACCTGAACCTGACAAATCCGGTCTGTTATTGCTCAAATTAAAGTCAATTATTTCTCTGCTTGATTCAATCTGTATTAAGTATTGATTCAAAACAGATGAAAGATGCAGCGACCGATCGCCGCCAAACTGCATTCCACTTTCCTGCTGATTCCCTGACAGTATGTGTGTAAATTGTTCACTAAGCGCTGGAATAGGCCTCACTACTCCATAATTCGCATACTTGAATTTAATGAGTTCACCATCGGAATTCATGATTTGCGTAAGATACCAATGGGTGATCTGATTAAAATCCTCAGGACTATCTATAGGAGTTTTTTCCTGAACCAGGAAGTAATACACCACTCCATGATCATCTGTAATTTTAAATCCTATATTATTATAGCGCTCTACCCTCAGTGCGTTCTTATCGCCATACACTGTTGGAAGACCCGTTTGTGGATGAATATAAAACTTAAAAGAAAGTCCTGGGCAATTGACACTGTACAGGTCACGCTGGGCTTTACCAATAAGTGCATAGTACATTAATTCACCTTTGGTAACAACTGGTGGACTTGCATTCCCTGAGCATCCCCAACCATAATAGCCATCTTCATGTCCAGTAGATGGCGCAATTTTATGGGAGATGGATGTAACCAAGTTATCCCAATCCTGCCAGGCAGGCTCTGCTATCTGCGGTGATGCTTGATCATTTCCTCCGGAAGGAATATAGGTAATACCGGCAACAGCACTTAGCTCCCACGAAAGACCGACCCAAGTGGCTTCCTGATTAACGCGCACCCCGGAAGCATCATAATATAAATTTAATGGAAATTCCAATTTCCCTGATTTTATAGTATGCAGTGGAATTGAGATGTCAGGGGTACCGGTATATTCACCAACCTCCACTTCTCCATATTTCCCCAGACTAGCCACTTCAGGTGACGGCGAAGTTATAGGAGGAATTGCGAGCGGATTATTAGGATTATTATTTTGCGCATGGCTTAAGATCACGCATGTAAAAGCAAAGAAAAAAAGTACATTTTTTTTCATAACGTAGTATATATACTTAATCGATGGATTAACTCTTTTTACTGAATACCAGCAATTAGGATCGTTGATTAACAATGAGATTCAAGTTGCAAAGCAATAAAAAAATACAGAAGGAAGTTACAACATGTAAGAATAATTTCATTACTACTCCATTTCAGGGATAATTTATACTGATGAATACCACTAAGTACTGTATTAATAACTTGTAACTGAAAAAGCTTAGCCTTAAGGTTTAAAATTTCAAGAAATAGATAAGCCAAATAAAAAGACTATAGTTCTATCAGCTTTTACTATTAATCGTCTATATAATACCAACGCTAACCGGAAATTCTTCCGCAAGATTTTATTAGAGCAATATTTCTAACAACACAGCTCTCTGGCATTTTCCTAGTGTTATTTCAACGTATCGATCGCTAGCAAAGCTTAGCTCCACTTATTTCCTTTTAAAAAGGATATTTTAAAGCCTAAATAAAAATGCATACAGATTATTCTGCATGGCTCTGAAGATTGACTGAGATTTATCGACGGTATATATACCATGGTATATATACTTTCTCAATTTGCTCCTGGATATTCCGTTGTTAAGGACGCAGCAGAACTATTGGCTACAGGTGTTTGTATAAATGTTCCATTGTAAGGGATGTATACTTTTCCGGTTTTAACAAGCGTTACATTGCGGTATATACCCGAACCGGAATACCACCGTGAATTTGGTTGCTGCGAATTATCAACTTAACAGCCAACACATTTTGCTTGCCTGTAAAATCAAGATAGGGTGTCAGATCATATTCAAACGATATATAGCCGTTCGGTCTTTTACCCAGAGATGTTCCGTTGATCCAAATCTCGCTGTTACGATAAACACCATCGAAGCGAATAAATATATTCCTGTCTTTATCCTCCGAAGACAAAGCAAAACTTTTTCTATACCAACCTGTACCTCCGGGCAGCGCACCACCGCCAACACCAGCAGGATTTTTCTCATTGAATTCTCCTTCTATACTCCAGTCGTGCGGAAGATTTAGTATTCGCCAATGTGAATCATCGAAACTTGCAGCACTTGCCTCTATTGTATCCAACAACTGGAATTTCCATTCATCGATCAAGACACCGCTTACTCTTTTATTGTTCGGCTGGTGACATGAATACATAATAGGTAGCAATATCAACCAGGAAAAGCAAAGTTTTATATTCATTGATTATAATGGTTTATACAAAAAAAGGGAATTGAAAAGATCAATTCCCTTTTAAAAAAAATTCTACTAACGGCTAGTTCACTGCTTTGTAAACAGTATACCAAGCCCAATCATCGGTTTTTCCAAAAAGCGAGGCACCTTGCGAAACAATTAATGTATCATCTGTTAGCTTAGCAATGTTGTACTTGTTTACCGTTAAGCCATTGTTACCGTAGTCAAAGAAGGGCATTTTAACGGAGCCACTTACTATGGTTATGCTATTTTTGGTTTTATCTAACTTGAATGAGTATAAAGCCTTTTGAACTGTACCGCTATGGTAGTGCTTAAAGTGATAATTTTCATTTAAATCAAAATATATACTATCATTGGCGCTCGCATTGCTACTTATATCCGGCGTCCACCATGTTGAAGTATAATCACTCTCTGGTCCGAGATATACAGAAGATACTTTCCAATACTTCCCGGTAGCCATATGCGTTAAAAGTTCCCAATTCGGATCGGAAAAATAGTCCTCATCAAGCTTGGTTATCGTTATCCTGACTGAATCATAAGTGCCCCCTCCTTGTCCAAAAGCTCCGTACTTAACCCAATGTTCACCACCAAAGGGATTAATTACGGTGTCCACTAACTTGTTGGATATTCCTGCTTCATAGTCCCAATACGCGATAGTTTCAGGAGTGCTACTTTGAAGGAAAATCCGGTTATCATAGGAGGCATCTTGAGTTACGGAAAACTTCAGATCTGAATTTTTCGGAGGTACACCCAATTCATGCTCTTCCTGGCAAGCTGTTAGCGTGAGCATCACAGCTGTCATCATTAAAAATATTTTATTATCGATTTTCATAATTATTAATAAGTTAGTCAGGACAATTACCAGCCCGTGTTTTGTTTCAATACACCATTCGATAAACTTATTTGTGTAGCAGGTATCTGCTGTAATCCTTTCGTCTCCAGAATTTTTGAAGCACTGATTGTCTTGGTTGTTGTAACTCCTCCATTCAGAACCTGTGTTGTTTCAGCAATGGCATTTGCCGCAACATCAACCCCCTGGCGAAGTAAATCCCAATAGCGTATACCTTCCAATGCAAATTCAAGTCTGCGCTCATTCATAATATTTTCCTGCGACACCGCCAGCTGGCTAAAGTTAGCTCCATAAGCACGTTGTCTTACCTGATCGAAATAGGATTGAGCACTTGGACTCCCTAATTCTGCTGCCATCAGCAGAACATCTGCATAACGGATTACCACGTAATCCTGGAATTGAGCAATCTGAAAATCACTTTTTAACCCGGCATTGGCCGCCAATGTTTGCGCTACACTTGAACCATCCTTATTTGACATGGGAGTATATTTCTTAACATAGTAACCCGTATACTCACGTTGATCACTTTGGTTGTTGAAAGCCAGGTTTTCGCCTTCAATGGATATAATCGAAGCTACTTTACGAGTATCAGTATTGCTATAAGCATCCCACAACGCAGGATTGACAGTACCAACTCCCCATCCATTTCCATACGGATACGATGTGAAGCCGCGCATACCCAACAAAACCAACCATTTGTTACCATCATCATTTCCTGTAGAGTAATCGCTGGTATAGGTATACTTGATAGCAAAGACTGTTTCTTTGTTATCCTCACCTGCATAGTTGTCTACAGAAGCTGCAGGCCAGAGATTTGCAAAAGTTGAGATAAGACCGTGGCCACTATTGGCAATTACATCTTCCAGGTAAGCGAGTGCCTGTGCTTTTGTAACAACACCTGCCAGATCGGATTGTTGATAATAACCAGTATAGTATAAGTATACTCTTCCAATCAGTGATTCAGCCGCCCACTTGGTAACACGCCCGTGTGTGGCAACCGGCTGGCTGGCATACGTAGTGGCAGGCAGGTTTTCACTTGCAAACACCAGATCTTGTGCTATTTGCGCATATATAACTTGAGGATCAGACGGAGCAATGTTGTCTGCAGATGGTTCCGTCAGCAACGGGATGCTTCCCCACAGGCGAACCATATCAAAGTACATGAAGGCGCGAAGAAACCTCGCTTCAGCTTCATATGTTGTTTTGAGATTTGTATCTGTTCCCCAATTAACCTGATCAAGTTTACCTAAGAGTATATTGCAACGATAAATAGCTTTGTAATAATTAATCCAAGCCCCATTGAATATGCTTTGATCAGATGGCGAACGGCTCTTATCAAATTCATCCAACAATTGCATTCCTAAACCATCTCCATTACCTCCACCGCCAAAAACGTTATCTGAAAAGACCTCCGACACTACAGGGAAGGCCCCTCCAGCCGACCATAAACCCTGCACACCATCATAACATCCTACCAGTGCGCTATACGCTTCTGCAGGTGTTTTGTAATAATTTTCAACTGTTGATGTTGTGTATGACTCTGTATCCAGAAAATCACTACATCCGCTCAATACCAACAGGCTTACAACTATTGTATATATATTAAATTTCCTCATACATTTCGATTTTTAGAATTTCACATTCAACCCAACCATGTAGGTTCTGGGGCGTGGGTAATATCCAACATCAACTCCTGAGCTAAAGGCTGACGAGCCTCCACCGGTGATTGGCGGGGCATAACCAATTTCGGGATCCATGCCATTGTATTTGGTAAAGGTGAAGAGATTCAACGCTGAAACATAAAGTCTGCATTGTGACAAGTAATTCTGCTTAATGATCTTGGTCAAATCGTATCCCAGCGTAACATTGTTTATTCTGAGATAATCGCCATTGTGAACATACAGATCCGAGAAGTTAGCCCAGTTTTCGTTAGCCTCAGTCACACGTGGTATTTTGTTCGATGTACCTTCTCCATGCCAGCGCTCCAGTATTTCTGTAGTATAATTATTATTCCTGCCGGAAGGGCTTGTATACGATTGTACTATCTGGTTTCCTGTAACACCACTGGCCTGAATAGATAGGTCAAACCCTTTGTAATCTGCAGCTATTGAGAACCCAAAAGTATACTTAGGGTTAGGGTTACCGATCATCGTCTTGTCTTTCTCATCAATTACGCCATCGCCATTTTCGTCTACAAAGCGAACATCTCCAGGTTTAGCACCTGGTTGCAGGAGAGCGCCATCTTTGCCAGTGTAAGATTTTACATCCGCCTCATTCTGGAACAGTCCATTAGTTTTGTACCCCCAAAAATAACCGGCTGGAAGCCCGTTGGTTGCTCTATAAACTTCCGGAGAATTAGCATACACCTGATTGAGGGGACCATGAATAATACCGTCAGCATTAGGTATGTTACTCACTGTATTTTTGTTATAAGCTCCATTTACGCTTACACGATAATTCAGATCACCCAAACTGTTATTGTAAGCAAGTGCCAGTTCAAGACCTCTGTTCTTTACGCCTCCACCGTTGATAAAGGGAGGATCAGCACCCGCTGTTGCCAGATTGGGTGCGTTGATTAACCAGTTCTTATTTGTCTTAATGTACCAGTCAAAATTTGCTGTCAGTTTACCATTGAGGAAAGCTGCATCGAAACCAACATCGGTTTGTTCAGATGTTTCCCATTGGAGGTTTGGATTTGACAACCTGCTGGGATAAGAGCCTGGGGTAAGCGTACCTTCCTTATTACCGAAGATATAGTATGTGTTGCTGAAAGTAACAGGCGCCTGATACTGGAAAGCCGAAACGTTTTGGCTACCCACTTGTCCCCAGCTTGCTCGCAATTTCAATGAATTCAACCAGTTGGTGGTGTTATCCATGAATGATTCGTTCGTAATTACCCAGCCTGCAGATACCGATGGGAAGTATCCCCACTGATGCCCTTTCGCAAACTTGGAAGAACCGTCTGCACGGAACGTAGCGTTGAACAAGTATGTTTCTTCATAGTTATAGTTCAATCGTCCGAAGAATGACAAGCGGTGATCAGGATCGTATGCCGCACCTGACGCTGTAGCCGTGTTGCTTGTTCCATTGTTGATCCATGCGTGATCCACATCATGAAAGACAGAACCCGTCTTGGTAGCATTTAAATAGCTTCCTCCATATTTATACATAGAAGTACCGGCCATTACATCAAATCTGTGCTTCTCTGCTACTGTAAATCCATAGCTTAACAAGTTATCCCAAAGAAGGGTCTGCCCCTTGTTCATCGATTGGCTTACCGATGGTATCTTGTTAAACGAATATGCTGACAGCGTATATTTCGGCGCATACGACTGACCATCGTATGAGCTGTAATCTATACCAAGGCTTGTTCTGAATTTTAAATTATGAATTGGTTCAACCTGGAAGTATATATTTCCAATAACACGCTGTGTTTTGTTCCGGCTCTGGCTGTTATATACCATCGAATAATACGGATTCGCCTGATTGAACATACCTACCGAATCAGTTTTATCATTCTTCAGTAAAGGTGTTGTTCCAAATGCGCCACGCAATGTATTGTTGTATTGGTTACCCACCCCTATACCGTGGTTATCCAAAAACGCGAAGTTTATATTCTCTCCTACAGTCAATATGTCTTTATACAATTTATGTTCTGAGTTAAAACGGAAATTGTAACGCTTGTAGTTTGAATAATCTTTACCGCCTACAATACCTGCTTGCGACAAGTATGAAAGCGATGAAGAATAAACTGATTTATCGTTACCACCTGATACGCCAAGAGAATAGTTTTGTGTAGGGGCATTTTTCACAAACATCTGGTCCATCCAGTTTGTGCCTGCATTTCCTAATGAATCGATATAGTGGTTAGAATAGACGGGGGAGTTACCAGAATTTACAGCAGCTTCATTTGCAATAATTGCATATTCTTTTGCGTTGAGAAGATCTACTTTTCTGGCAACATTCTGTACACCATAGTAAGAATCAAATGTTACCTGCGCGTGGCCTGATTTACCTTTTTTGGTAGTGATCAGCACAACACCACTTGCTGCCTGCGAACCGTAGATCGCTGCTGATGCAGCATCTTTCAAAACAGTCAATGAAGCTATATCTCCGTTGTTCAGGTAGGTGATGTCGCTTGTAATCACTCCGTCTACAACATATAGCGGGTTATTACCAATGGTAGAACCCACACCACGAATGGTTACTTTCATCGCTTCGCCTGGCTGACCGGAGGTAGATGTGATCTGCACACCAGGAGCCTGACCTTGCAATGCCTGCAAAGCGTTGGTAGAGCTCTGCTTCATCAGGTCTTCACCTCTCACTTGCAGGTTGGCACCTGTGTTCAAAGCCTTCTTCTGCTCACCATATCCGACTACTACAACTTCCTGTAGTGTAGCGATGTCTTCTTCCATAGGGACATCCAGCTTTGTCTGGCTACCTACAGGTACTTCTTTAGTTTTATACCCAATAAAT
>NZ_DATCSD010000098.1:0-6002 GCF_036568665.1 Ohtaekwangia sp.
TACACATACCTATCGCTCGGCTGGTACCTATAAAATTGCGTATGTGGAAGATCATCGTAACGCTGGTATTCTGAATATAACCAACTCGAAAGATGTAGCGTATGTCTCTTCTATTACGATCAGCATTGATGCGTCACAAGGATGTAATCATTACCCGGTGCTTTCAGTCGTGCCACTCGATCGCGCCTGCTCCGGAGTCGCGTTCTATCATAACCCGGGCGCGTATGATGTGGATGGTGACAGCTTGTCGTACGAAATGACTATACCTTCCAGCAGTGCAAATGCGTACGCTGATTATGAAGATCCGAACAATGCCGACTTTTATACAAACTATAGCACCGGCAACGAAGCAGGCACAGGAACTCCAACTTTTTCTATTGACGCCTATACCGGTC
This sequence comes from Ohtaekwangia sp., assembly GCF_036568665.1. Lineage (GTDB taxonomy): Bacteria > Bacteroidota > Bacteroidia > Cytophagales > Cyclobacteriaceae > Ohtaekwangia. The sequence continues at coordinate 396 of NZ_DATCSD010000098.1, forward strand.
TCATCACCTGGGATGCACCCGGTATGCTGGGAGAATATAATATAGCATTCAAGGTAGTAGAGTGGCGGAAGAACGAGGCCACCGGTATATATAGTGTGCTCAGTACTACCGTGCGCGATATGCAGATTGTTGTAGAGGAGTGCGATAATACAAGACCAGACCTTACTATACCCAACGATACGTGTGTAGTAGCCGGTTCGGTACTCGATGCTACTATACTGGGCACGGATGCAGACCTTGACCCGGTAAAGATCGAAGTATATTCAGAGACACTAGAACTGGATGCGGATAAATATCCGGCTACCTATTCTCCTGCCCCCGCGGTATATACTTCATCTGATCCTGCGGCTACACTGTCGTATCATTGGCAAACCGATTGTATACATGTGCGGCAGCAGCCATACCAGGTGTTGTTCAAGATCACCGATAATCCATCCGATGGTCCCAGGCTGGTGCGTTATAAAACATGGAATATAAAAGTAATTGCCCCGGCTCCCGAATGGAAAAACGTGACACTGGATGTAGTAAACCACAACGCAGGGCTTGCGTGGAAGCCCTATACCTGCGCCAACGCCAGCAAGATACAGATATGGCGCAAGGTAGGCTCAACGGAGTATACTCCCGGCTATTGCGAAACGGGTTTGCCCCGGTATCTGGGCTATAATCTTATTGCAGAAGTGTCTGCAAGTGATACAACCTATACTGATACCAATTATACTTTAGGATTGGCTCCCGGTGCAGCGTACTGCTATAGATTGGTAGCGTATTTCAATTCACCGGCCGCGGCATCGAGCTATACATCTGTAGAGCAATGCGTTGGTCCTGTACAAGCCGATGCACCGGTAATTACCCATGTAACGGTAGAGAAAACTGCTGAAGATGGTGCTATACGCGTAAGCTGGCGGAGTCCGTTCAATATAAATGAAGCACAATTCCCTAAGCCCTATCAATATGAAATATACCGCGCCAATGGCTTTATAGGCGATACGAGTATCCAGGTTGTATCAGGTCGCATTGCTGATACCACTTTTGTAGATACAGGTATCAACACCCAACAGCAGGTGTTTAACTATCGCATTGTGCTATATGCAAAGCCTGCCCTGGAAAGCTCCTATGTACCGGTGGATACTTCTGCAGTGGCATCATCGGTATGGCTGGCAGCAACACCGGGAGCGAAACAGATCGCGTTGCAATGGCGTGATAGTATTCCGTGGTCGAATACAGTGCAACAGCGACCATATCATCTCATCTATAGGGCAACGGGTATAGCAACAGAAAAGGATCTTATGCTATATGATAGTATAAATGTGATTGATAACGGATTTAACTATACGGATGTGAACGTGGAAGATGACGAAATATACTCCTATAAAATTCTCACACGCGGCACGTATGGAAACCCCGCGATAGCATTGCAGGAGAATTTTTCGGAGATGATTACTGCGTTTCCCGTCAATGATTTACTACCCTGCGCACCGGTGGCTTCTATCAAAGCTATAGATTGTGATGCCTTTACGGCTTCGCGGGAGACGTGTACACAAAGTGAATTTAGCAATTCGATTACGTGGCACCCGACACTAACGAGTGGTTGTAGGAAAGATATAGTGGCATACCGCATATATGCCACATCTTCGCTAAGCATTGATTACCAATTGCTGGCCACGATTACCGATACCAGTTTTGTTGAGACGGGCCTTGCATCATATGCCCGTTGTTATCGTATTTCAGCTGTTGATTCGCAGGGAGCAGAGGGGCCGTTGAGTGATCCGGTATGCAATGATAACTGTCCGTATTATGCGCTGCCCAATGTATTTACCCCTAATGCAGACGGTTGCAATGATGTTTTTACCGCGCAATATGATGGTGATGCAACGGGTTCTTGTCAGCGTACCAGCACTATAGGATGCCCGCGATTTGTAAAGTCAGTAAGGTTTCGGGTATATAATCGCTGGGGACGTGAAGTATATGCGTATCTTTCGGACGCTGAAAATTCTATCAATATCAACTGGAACGGAAAAGATACCGATGGGAATGATTTGAGCACGGGCGTATACTATTATACTGCGGACGTAGAGTTTGACGTTATTTACCCGGCTGCACGGAACAAGAAACTGAAAAGCTGGGTTCATGTGTTACGATAACAGTCGCGGAAAATATTTTCTTTTTGGTCTACAGGAATAGCCGGGTAAGCTACGGATTCAGTTGATCATGAAGTTTTTCAGAAAAGATTAATTTATTTTGGAGGCACAAAGACATAAAGAACAGGTACCAGTTATGAGAGCTTTGAGATGTATTTTGGGTGTGTTGATGTTTTTTGTTGTGAGTATATCCGTACATGCACAGCAATCTCAGGACGTGAAGAATGTTGTTATGTATGACCCGTTGTTCTGGAAAGATCAGTTGAGGCTGAAGGACGCACAATGTAAATCTATTACCAGAATCAACCAGGAGTATTACGAAAACCTGAAGCAGGTAATTCATGAAACTCCAACCGATCGTGCCGCCATACAGGTGAGGGCCGCTGAATATCTGCAACAGCGGAATCAGAAGATCTGGGATACCTTTCATCCCAACCAGAAAAAAAGATGGAGAAAACTGTGGGATCATCAGTACGCAGGAGTAAAGAAACTTCGCGATGATGAACTGACATCATTACTCTCCAGATCCGCCTCTTTCTACCAAATGTAATTTACCATGTCTATAGGGAGAGCTGGTGGCCGCCTGTTGGTAATGGTGTGTCTGCTTGTATTGGTATATCTCAAAGGATGGACTCAGGATCGTTGTGGTATAACCGAAGTGATGCAAAATCTTCGGAATAAAAATACCGTTCGCGAAAGTGACAAACAGTTTGAGAACTGGCTGCTGCAACGGCAGGCTTCGCGACTCGCCAATGGTCGCACCGAAACTGAAACAAAATATTATATACCGGTAGTAGTACACGTTATACATCGCGGTGAAGCGGTTGGATCAGGAACTAATATACCGGATGCACAGATCATCTCGCAGATCAAAGTATTAAACAACGACTATAACCGGTTAAATGCTGATGCTTCCAATACACCATCAGAGTTTACTTCTGTAGCCGGTAGTTTCAATGTGGAATTTGTACTCGCCAAACAAACTCCCGATGGTCAGGCTACCAATGGTATAGTACGCGTAAAAGGATCAAAGACATCATGGTCTACATCCGATGATGCTACACTCAAAGCAACCAGTTACTGGCCTGCAGAAGATTATCTCAATATATGGGTTACGAATCTTTCATCAACACTGTTGGGCTATGCGCAATTTCCGGTATCCGATCTGGATGGTCTTGAAGACGCCAGCGACAATCGGCTTACCGATGGTGTTGTTATAGACTATGCCGTGTTTGGCAGTACAGATGATGGTTCGTTCAACATAGATTCTGAGTTTAATAAAGGGAGAACCGCTACACACGAGATAGGCCACTACCTTGGGCTGCGCCATATATGGGGTGATGATAATGGCGCCTGTGGTGGCGATGGTGATTATGTATCGGATACACCGGATCAGGGATCAGAGACCAGTGGTTGCCCTTCCAATCCGCAGACTTCATGTTCGGTGCATAACATGTTTCAAAACTATATGGATTATACAGATGATGCCTGTATGAATCTCTTCACACAAGGACAGGTGTCGCGCATGATTACGGTAATGGAGAACAGCCCGCGAAGAGTAACGCTGCCACAATCCAAAGGGCTATACGATCCGGTGGTATATAGTAATAACCTGGATGCTATTGCTATCGTAAGTCCTGCAGCCAATCAATGTGCTGGTACTATAACTCCACAAGTCACCATCAAGAACACAGGATCGAACAGTGCAAGCGCTGCCAAAATACAACTGCGCATCAATGGCACGGTAACCGAAACAAAGAGTGTTACCTTCAGTCCGGTGCTCGCGTCACTTCAATCAACCACTATATCTTTCTCATCCGTTACGCTAACATCCGGCAGTACGGCTTTTGCTTTTGAAATACTCACGATGAATGGCGCTGCCGATGAGAATGCCGATGATAATATACAGTCTGTTACAGCGCAGGTGCCCTATACGATACAATCGCCCTTCGAAGAAACATTTGCCACGCTGCCTTCCACCTGGAATATAGTAAATGGTGATGCTGGTATTACGTGGGCAGTAAAGCAGGCTCCGAATGCAGATGCATCGAACACCGCAGCTTATCTTAACTTCTTTAATGGTCAAAATTCAGAATCATCACAGGATGTATTGATAACCCCTATATTCGATCTGTCGAATGCCTCAGCACCTTACCTCACGTTCGATGTAGCGTATGCGCTATACCAGGGTTATACAGATGAGTTACAGGTGTATATTCTCTCCGATTGCAGTAACAACCTGAGCAATGGGACTGAATTGTATGATAAGTCGGGAAGTACATTGGCAACAGTGTTGATTAGCGGTAGTGCCTTTACACCAAGCAATGCTTCGCAGTGGCGCACGGAAATTATAGATCTGAAGAAATATATAGGTCAATCGCATGTACAGCTCGCGTTTGTGGGTATAAGCGGTGGTGGAAATAATTTATACCTCGATAATATTAATGTAGTGCAAACCATCACAGAAGATGTAGCGCTCACAGATATAGTATCGCCAGCACCTGTGCGTTGCACAACGGCTGCTACGCCAAAGTTGCAGATAACTAATCAAAGTGCAGTGAATGTTACCAGCCTGCAGGTTGTGTATTCTATAAATAAAGGAACAGCACAGACTATATCGTTGAGTAACATCGAAGGTCTTACACCGGGTGCATCGATAGAGATACCGGTATCAAGCATAACCTTAAAAGAGGGGCAGAACACGCTCTCGTATCAGCTCACCTATCCCAACGGATATACGGATATAGATGTATCTGATAATACCTATACCAAAATTGTAGTGGTAAACACAGCAAGTGATATTATACCGCTGCGTGAAAATTTTGATAGCAATTCTTTTGAAGACCAATGGGTAATAGTAAACCCGGCAGGAGGGATGGACTGGCAAACTATTACCACCAATTATAATCAGTCGGTATATTTCAATGCTGCCAATAATACAACAGAAGGAGATAAAGCATGGCTGGTGAGCCCCACGTTGAATTTCTCATCCGCTACAACAGCCAGTGTATTCTTTGATCTTTCGTATCGCTATAAAGAGGAAGAAGGAAACAAGAATAGTCAGGATAATTTGCAGGTGCTGGCCTCTACTGATTGTGGAGTTACCTACGATAAAGTATTGTTTGATGAAACAGGCACCTCGCTTTCCATCAATCAGAATACAGTAACAACCGCTCCGGCTGCTGCATCCGACTGGCAACGAAAGTATATTAACCTAACGGCATTGGCTGGTCAGGAACAGGTGCGCCTCGCTTTTGTATTTACGAATGATAATGGTAGTAATGTATACCTTGATAATATAGAATTTTATACGTCAGACGATCCTAACCCCAATGCCGTAAAAAATCCATTTGTTGTGTACGACAGTGATCCAATAACCCCGAACGATTTTTACATCACCTTCAATCTCTCCGAGCGACAGCCTGTGCAATATCAGCTTGTTGATGTTATGGGCCGGCAGGTAACGGCT
>NZ_DATCSD010000099.1:0-4469 GCF_036568665.1 Ohtaekwangia sp.
GAACAAGGAACATCGATTAACGAATGGAGAAGTAGAGCTTTGATTTTTATTCTGCGCTCATCTGCGCGATCTGCGGGAAAAAATGGCTGTTTTATTCTGTGCAGTTCTGTGGGAAGCTTTTCAGCATTTATTTCGACATTCGGTGTTCCTTGTTCGGTGCTCGTTATTCATTGAGCGGTGTGTAAAAAAATCCTATAACACGAGGTTCACCAAGCTATAGCTTCCTGATCTTCTTATCCCATTCCCAGCCATGCGCTGTTAGCGTGAAGGATGTTTGCCTGGTTGAGGTGTTTTCGATTGGTTTGTCGAGTATAGCTGCGAAGGGTGTCATGTTTGTCATACGCGTGGTATAGGTAACAAGCGCTCTTGTGTTGCCGGGAGTATATTGTATATCTGTAACCTCTAAAAAATCTTCAACTGCTACCTTTACTTTCTGCACATCAATCGACTTTAGTGTATCAGATGTTTTTATCAGGTATGGATCAGCTTTACTGGTGAAGTATATAAGAGGCTTGCCTACATCCTGTTGTGTATGCGCGAGCTGTGCTGTTAAGAGTCCTTGTTCGATGAGTCCTTTTTGATGAACTAGTTTTGCGGTCTCCGTATCATTACAAAATACTCTGAGTTCAACTACGGTTGGGTATGCTTTTGCCTGTAGCAGCAGGCTCTTTACTTCTGAGGGGTCCAGTTTTTTTGAACTGCACCCCATTGCCAGAATTGCCAGTATGCATATAGTATAGATGTACTTCTTCATGCCAGGTTATTGATGTTGATGCTTCAGGTGTGGCGCCATTCTCCACTTTAACGAGAGCGCTTGTGCTGCCAGATCTTTATTCTTTACTATAAACAATAATGCCAGGAGGGTGGCGTAGCTTCCACCGCGCTCCACCCATTCGAATATAGGGAATGCCGGGTATTGCGTTTCGCTCAGCATTTTCCAGATAAAGAGTATAAGAATAATTTGTCGTGCAGGCCAGAGTACTATAGAGCATGCACCTATAATTTCAACTATACCAATGAAGTGTGCCATCGTTTCTGGTGATTGGACTCCGAATGATATATACTGTTTGAGCAGTGCCGGTTTTTCAATTATGTTTAACCAGCCATGGCCGAACAACAAAGTAAAGGCAATAATCTGTAATGTTATTACAACGAGCTTCTCATGCTCTTTGCTCAGGGTTGCAGGTGCTTCCAGTTTTTGAAACCACCGGGTGTTGGGAGATATACCTTGCAGTCCGGTAAGTATCAATAGCACAAGGGGAGCGCCATAATTTCCTGCGCGTTCCAGGAACTCTGCAAAAGGCTCTCCGGAAAGCGGCCGCATGGATGCTGTGAGTAGTCCCCAGAAAACCAGCCACGCTGCTGCAATTCTTACAGGATAGAAAAGCAGTACAAGTCCCAGTACTATATCGGCTATACCTACTACGGGCATCAACTGATACGCTAATGATTCATCTATACCTGCTACAGCAAAGTAATTACACCAGATCTGTTTCGTAATAATGCCGAATGCACCGTGCCCGATAAAGCACATCGCACAGGCTATACGCAGAATATAGTAGAGCGTTTTTGTTTGTTCTTTCGTCATCATACCGGCTGCTCGCTATCCTTCTTTCTTCGTGTCTTTATTTTTTCGTTCAGGAATGCTCCTATACTTCGTCCCATCTTCAAGCCAGTTTCGTTGGCAGGACGATAATGTATACCGCCATACAAGCGACTGATCGCAGCTTCGTCTGCAGCCTGGTTAAATGACTTGAAGCTTCGCACAGACAGACCGAACTCCACTTCGGTAGAATCGGTAAACGCAAAATTATCTCCGAATATATTGGTGAGTGCCGTAGAAGCAGCACCTGATATAGTGCTGTGACCACTGATATACTCCGGGAAAGGAGGCGTCTGCAATAGCGGTGTCCAGTCTTCATCTATATATTGATTGATATAGGACTCCGGGCGAATGAGCAGGCTGCGATATTTTTCGTCCCAGCAGGCTATAAATCCATCGGCAAGAGCAAGAGCTACCCGTACATAGGCTTCTGCCGAACGGGAGAAATTCGCTTTCGACTTCAGGCAGGCTACATGCACAATGTTCATCCAATGTCCGCCTGGCGATATTTTCTTGGTAGCAAACATCACGTGTCCTTTTATATTCATCACAAACGGATTACAATCCCAGAAGCTGGCGATGTTGCGTTGCTCGTCTGTAAGATTTTTTCTCGTTTTATATACCTCGTAAGCGTAATGATAAAATTCACTGGTGGTATCAGTCGAGAACGCAGGCGGTGGACCGCATCTGAACTGCGATGCAGAATCAATTCCGAATGTTCTGATCTTGCTCCAGTGTGGTTCAACGGCATCCATATACGCAGGTGGAGTAGGCTTCCACGTTGAAGGACTCTGATCGATGGAATACTTGGGGAATGATCGTGTCTGTTTATAGTTGTCTTTGGAAGACCAGGCAATGATGTGCTTTGCTACTTTTGATCCATACTCTACCGAGCGTTCATATACATCATCAGGCATACCAGACCTGCGATATTCATCCATTACCGATTTGTGAAATTCTTCCAGCTTGTCTTCGGAGAATATAAATGCTTTACCAGCTTCCAGTGTAGCCTGTATAGCTGCCAATGGGAAACAATACTCCGCATTAGCATCAGGCTCGGGCACTGGTTCGAGTCCATGCAATTGACCCGCGAGTGATACCAAAGTAGAATCCTGGTGGCGTGCAACTTCATACGCTGCTACGCTGATATAGGTATATATGCGACTGGCCACCGGTGGCGAAAAAATATCGTGAACAATAATATCGGTTATTTTCTTTATAGAGCGATGCAACTGCCCTGGTTCTTCTGCTTTTTTCCTGTAGTCACCTGAACAGGATCCCAGGCATGCGAGTATAAGTAGGAATTGAAATATTTTTTTCATGTTATAAATTCTTTGGGCGTAGGTATAAATACAAGCGTAAGCGAAGACTCCGGAGTAAATCCGGTCTTCGTTGTTGAATTGATACTATATATACCTCAGCAGTGAAGTGAGTCGATACGCTATCAATCGAAACTTGATTTTTTAAAGAGAAACTGAAAAGGGATGATAACTTCAGGAGATCAGCCGGGGAGGATGAAATATATGGGAAGTCAATTCCTGCTCATCGCGTACAGGATATTCTCCATACTCACATTTCATTACCCAGCCGTTGTGGGTGTGCTGCAAAGTATGTGGCATAGAGAAATAATATTTACCTAAAGAAACTATCAATTTAAAAGCACCGTGCTGATCGTCACCGGCAAAAGACCTGGCAAAATCGCTGATCCTGTTGTCAGCTTCTGTGGTGCGATAGTCGTGTATGCATTCCAGGTAAAGTGTATCCTGGTGTATATTTCGTTTTATAGTCTGGTATACCTTTCCTTTATAAGTAAAGTGCCCGCTAACGGGTTCGTATTTATCGGAGTCGGGTTGATAAAGTGTACTGATCGGGAGTTTGATGATCAGGTTAGCACCAGGTTCATTCAAGTTGGTTTGAATCTTCCTTTCCATAGCGATCGCGATCTGATCTCTTACATGAACAAGAAAGGAGTAATACCCGATGCTGTTCATTACCATCAGCGACAAAAGAAAACAGCTCAAAATTCGTCTCCAGCTTGTCATTCGGATGCGCTTTGGGTTACAGGTTTTCTATAGTAATGTTATGCAATCGAAAGCAATCTAGCAAACTCTTATTTTATGTGATAAAGGAGAGTTCTTTGGAATGCCTTAAAAGGGAGATTGAGGCGAGAAAAAAATCCTGTGTATAAAAAAAGCTCGCCACCGGTTCAGTAGCGAGCTTTCTGTTAGCTATATATCTGTCAATGAGCGGAAGTATTTATTTAGCGCTCCACTGGTTATTGTTTCGGTTTGTATCCGGAAGTTTCATTAACGGATCGATCTGGACAGCAGAAATATTATCCGTTGATGCATACTTGAATTTCCATGTGCCACCGGTATGCCATATTTCTACAGGAAGCTTCACCGTTTCTTTACTTCCGTTCGATAGTGTAATTTCTACCGTTACAGGCATTGGCAACTGACCTAAATTTTTGATGGTGATGATCGCGCCTTGCTTCGGATCTTTGTTAATATAGGATACATCTGCTACGGCCTGATCAATTTTCCATTGGTTTATAAACCAACCGCGCCAAAACCAGTCCAGCGTTTCACCGGTATAATTCTCAATGCAATGAAAGAAGTCGTAAGGTGAAGGATGTTTGAAAGCCCACGCATGTGTATAGTAACTCATCGCGTTATCAAATTTCTCGGCACCAATAATCTGGTCTCTCAACAGCGTGAGTCCTAGTCCGGGTTTAAAGTATGCAACAGCACCCAGGTTTCTGTTCTTGGCAACATCGGGTGTATTTAAGATCGATTCGGTGCTGTCATGAAAAAGATAGCCTGTAAGAAACTTCACCGGTATAACATTGGCGGCATATTCGCCC
>NZ_DATCSD010000100.1:0-14993 GCF_036568665.1 Ohtaekwangia sp.
TTGCAGCCAAATCCACACCGCCATGCAGGACCTGAAAATCACCATAATCCAATCCGATTTACATTGGGAAGACATCGAGGCCAACCTTTCGATGTTTGAAGAGAAGATCTGGCAAGTAAGCGGCATCGATAAGGATGTGATTGTGCTGCCCGAAATGTTTACCACCGGCTTTACTATGGCAGCAGGCAGAAAAGCTGAAATGATGAACATGCGCACCTTCAAGTGGATGCGACAAATGGCTGATCAGAGCGGAGCGTTAATTCTCGGTAGCTATATCGTAAAAGTACACGAGCGATACTACAATCGCCTGCTGTGGATGGAGCCGGGAGGAAATTTCAAGACTTACGACAAACGCCATCTGTTCCGGATGGAGAATGAACATAAAACGTATACTCCGGGAGAAAGCCTGCTCATCGGAACCTGGAAAGGCTGGAAGATTTGTCCGTTGATCTGTTACGATCTTCGTTTCCCCGTGTGGAGCCGTAATCGTTGGGATCGCGCTACACAACGACTCTCGTATGATGTAGCGATCTATGTTGCCAACTGGCCGACTATACGCATTGATATGTGGGACACGCTGTTGAAAGCTCGCGCTATCGAGAACCTGAGTTACGTAGTGGGTGTAAACCGAATCGGGCAAGATGGCCAGGGAGTAGAGCACAACGGGCACTCTTCTATTATTAGTCCCAAGGGAGATGTTATCTATACCAACGAAGGTGTCGAAGCTGTGCGCACGATGGAATTAAGCGCCAATGCGCTGAATGCTTTCCGCGATCGCTTCCCGGCCTATATCGATGCTGATGACTTTACGATCGAGTTTGAAGAATACGAAGAATCGGATTTCCTCGATTGAATAACACTGGGCGCAAGGTTTAGTCTTTAAAGATTCAAAGTTTCAAGGTTAAAGGAATCGGTGTTTTTCTGTGAAGAAAATTCGCGGAGGCACTTCGTAAATCGTGCATCAAAACCTACTTTTGCACCTCATTTTTAACCACTTATAATCTTACCTGAACACAATGGCCAGCCGAAAAATTACCCGAGCGCTCATCTCTGTTTTTTATAAAGACAACCTGGAACCAATCGTTCACACGCTGGCCAGGCAAGGCGTGGAGTTTGTTTCAACGGGTGGCACACAAGACTTCATAGAGAAGCTTGGCTATAAAGTTACTCCTGTAGAAAATCTCACCGGCTATCCATCCATCTTTGGCGGACGCGTAAAGACATTGCACCCGGCTATTTTCGGAGGTATACTCTATAGACGCGATGATGCCGGAGATCTGAGTCAGGCAAAGGAATTCAAGATCGCTCCCCTCGATCTGGTAATTGTTGATTTATACCCGTTTGAAGAGACCGTAGCAAAGGGTGGTTCAGAAGAAGATATTATTGAGAAGATCGACATCGGTGGTATTTCATTGATTCGCGGAGCCGCTAAAAATTTTAATGATGTATTGATCGTGTCTTCACGCAATCAGTACGGAGCACTGCTCGAGCTTTTGCAACAGAAGAATGGCGCAACTGATCTGAGCGATCGTAAGCAATTTGCAGCGATGGCCTTTGATGTTACCTCGCACTACGATGCCGCTATATTTAGCTACTTCAACAACGAGTTTCAACTTCCAAGTTTCAAGAAAAGTTATCAACAGGGAAGAGTATTACGCTATGGGGAAAATCCTCATCAGAAGGGTACATACTATGGCGACCTCGATGGTTTGTTCGAGCAGCTTAATGGTAAAGAACTTTCCTATAATAACCTGGTAGATATAGATGCTGCAGTAAACCTGGTAAAAGAGTTTGATGAAACTGCCTTTGTTATTATCAAACATACCAATGCGTGTGGTGTGGCTACAGCTCCCACTGTAAAGGAAGCATACCTCAAGGCATTTCAGGCTGATACTATATCCGCATTTGGTGGCGTGCTCGCTACGAACAAAACGATAGACCTGGCAGCCGCGGAAGAAATAAATAAACTTTTCTTCGAGATATTGATAGCACCGGCCTATACCGAAGATGCACTCGCTTTGCTGAAGAGTAAAAAGAACAGAATGATTTTGCTGCAGAAGAAACAACTTACAGAAACGAAGCAGAGCAAGACTATTCTCAATGGCGTGATCGAACAAGACCTCGATCTTAAAACAGATTCACAAGCCGACCTGAAAATTGTAACCAAAGTAGCACCAACTGCTGCGGAGGTAAATGCTTTACTCTTTGCCAGTAAAATATGCAAGCATACCAAGTCGAACACAATTATACTGGCAGTAGAAGGACAATTGCTGGCCAGCGGTGTGGGGCAGACTTCGCGTGTAGATGCACTGAAGCAAGCTATAGAGAAGGCCGGTACATTTGGCTTCAATCTCAAAGGAGCCGTGATGGCATCGGATGCTTTCTTCCCGTTCCCTGATTGTGTGGAAATTGCTAACCAACATGGCATCCATGCAGTGATACAACCAGGCGGATCAGTAAAAGATCAGGACTCTATAGCTTACTGCGATCAGCAGGGTATGGCTATGGTATTTACCGGCATCCGTCACTTTAAGCACTAATCAGATTTTTCATACATCTTCATGTTCGCTGTTTGCCGATGAATACTTTCGTTGGACTGGAACAGTGAACATGAAAGCTTTAACCTCTGTCGTTCATCGACAGGAATTTTTTAGCCAGGTAAAAAACTTACATTTTTAAACTGATAGTCATTATTTTGGTAAATTAAATGCAATTTTACGGGCGACTATATCAGTCAACTTTCCGGGTATAATTTTTAAAACACAGGGAACACATATACATGGCATTTTTTGACTTCTTCACCAGTGACATTGCAATAGATCTGGGGACAGCAAACACCCTTATCATTTACAAAGACAAAATCGTAGTCGATGAGCCTTCCATCATCGCGCTGGATAAAGTTAACAGCAAGGTGTTGGCAATTGGTCGCGAAGCGATGCAGATGCACGAGAAGACGCACGATCACATCAAGACGATTCGCCCTTTGAAGGAAGGTGTAATTGCCGACTTCCAGGCGGCTGAGATGATGATTCGCGGTCTCATTAAAATGATCGACACCGGTAAGCGTCTGTTCCCACCATCCTATCGTATGGTAATCTGTATTCCTTCCGGTATCACCGAAGTAGAAAAGCGTGCAGTGCGCGACTCGGCAGAACATGCCGGAGCCAAAGAAGTATATATGATCTATGAACCGATTGCTGCGGCTATCGGAACAGGTATAGATATAGAGCAACCCATTGGTAATATGATCGTGGATATCGGTGGTGGTACCACAGATATAGCGGTGATAGCACTTTCGGGTATAGTGTGCGACCAGTCGATCCGCGTAGCGGGCGATACCTTTAACCGCGACATTCTCGACTATATGAGACGCCAGCATAACCTGCTGATCGGTGAGCGCTCTGCCGAAAAGGTTAAGATCGAAGTAGGTTCTGCTCTTACGGAACTCGATGACGGACCGGATGATTATGAAATTCGTGGCCGCGATCTGATGACCGGTATTCCTAAAACAATCAAGATATCATATTCCGAAGTAGCGTTTGCGCTAGATAAGTCAGTATCCAAACTGGAAGAAGCGGTATTGAAAGCACTGGAGACTTCCCCTCCGGAATTATCGGCCGATATATATGAACGAGGTATATATCTCACCGGTGGTGGTGCATTGCTGAGAGGATTGGATAAACGCCTTGCGCTGAAAACCAAGCTGCCTATACATGTGGCAGACGATCCGCTGCGTGCCGTTGTTCGTGGAACAGGCCAGGCACTGAAAAACATTCCGCAGTTCCGGGCAGTATTAATGACCTAGTCTGCGCATTGACGAATGGGTGAGGTACGAATGTCATCGGTGGTTGAACGCACCTTAACTGAAGCTTAATGGAGCGTCTATTTTATTTCATCTATCAGTATCGCGCTTTCTTTACGTTCATCGTGCTGGAAGTATTCTGCTTCTGGCTGGTGGTAGAGAACAATGCATACCAGGGAGCCAAGTTTTTTAATTCCTCCAATACGGTAGTAGCGTCACTCAACAACTTCTCGCAAAGTATACGCGATTACTTTTTGCTGCGCGATGTTAACACAACACTGGCCGAAGAGAACGCACTCCTCCGCAGGCAGGTTGAGCAAAACAATCAACGCATACAATCATCCGATAGCGTTGCGTCACTGCGCGATTCATCGTTTGTAAAACGCTTTGATTTTATTAGCGCTAAAGTGGTAAACAACCACGTAGACCAGTTCAAAAATTTTATCACCATTAATAAAGGAAGAGACTCCGGTATAGAACCCGGCATGGCTGTGATCAGTCCGCAGGGCGTTGTTGGTAAAGTGAAGTCCGTGTCAAATCATTATGGCGTTGTAACTTCTATACTTCATATCGATATGATGGTGTCTGCATTATTGAAGCGCACTGGTCACTACGGATCCGTTCAATGGGAAGGTCGCGATCCGCAGATCGTTAAGTTCAAATATATTCCGCGCCACGTGAACCCGATGGTGGGCGATTCGGTCGTAACCTCCGGATTCAATGCTGTATTTCCCGAAGGCATCATGATCGGAACGATCGTAGATGTAAAGCTCAGCAACGAAGCACTTTCGTACGACCTTAGTGTAAAACTCTCACAGGATTTCCGCAAGATTTCATACGTTACCGTGATCAGAAGCGTTTTGAAACACGAGCAGGATTCTCTGGAACAAGTAGTAAATGATCTGGCACGATGATGAACAGAGGTATCATACTACAGGTTTTTACGTTCTTCATTTACTTGCTATACCAGGTATTGATCCTGCAGAATGTAGTGCTGTTCCATACTGCGTTCTGCTTTCTGTATGTAGTATACTTGTTATTGCTGCCGGTAGAAACAAATCCGCTTGTACTAATGGGTATAGGGTTTATCATGGGTTTCTCGGTTGATTTATTTTATGAGAGCATCGGGCTGCATGCCTTTGCCTGTGTGCTCATCATGTACCTGCGCAACTACTGGCTTAACTCCATGACGCCCCAGGGTGGATACGACAGCAATGCTACACCATCGCTGGCATTGGGAGGCTTTCAGTGGTTTGTGATCTATTCGTTGCCACTGGTGTTTTTACACCACGCAGTTTTATTTTTTATGGAGGCTGGAGGATTCGGTATGTTCTGGTTCACACTCTGGAAAACAATCACCAGCACATTTTTTACTATGCTTGTAATTTTAATCGCGCAATTCTTGTTTCCGGGAAGAAGGCGATAGGTAATTTTGTATTCGCTTCGCTGCTGGTCAGTTATTATAGCGACTCTACCTTCCGATCTCTTCCTGAAAAAAGTACGACCCACTCCCCAATCGCACACTTCCCCAATAAACTCACGGGCAGCAGTGTCTATATATACTGTTGCTAAATCTTCAGCTTAGCTTTTTAAATTGCCTGATATACTATGAACGAAGGCCGGAAAGAAGTTTTACAAATTGTTTTTGTACTGATCGGATTAGTATTCCTGATCAAGCTATTCTTCATTCAGATAGTAGAAGAGAGCTACAAGAACATGGCGGGTGTTAATGCCATTCGCAAAGAGATACAGTATCCTATTCGCGGTATAATTAAAGACCGTAATGGTAAATTGATTGTCTATAACAATCCTGAGTTTGACCTGATGGTGATTCTGCACGAAGTAAAACACTTCGACAGCACTCGTTTCTGTGCAGTATTCGATAAGTCGCAACACGAGCTTCGCCAACTGTTCAAAAATTTCTACACCGAAATCAGGAATAGAAAAGCTAACCAGTTTCAACCGTTCCCTTTTCTACGTCAACTCTCTACCTACGACCTGGCGAAGATCCAGGATAATATAGATGAGTTTCCGGGCTTCTTTATTCAAGACAGAACTACGCGGGCGTATGCCAGTAAAGCTGTGGCGAATGCTATCGGGTATGTGAGTGAAGTATCTAAAAAACAACTGGAGCGCGATAAAACGGGTATATATCGTCAGGGTGATTATATAGGACAAAGTGGTCTTGAAGCCTACTACGAAGAATACCTGCGAGGCAAACGCGGAGTAAAATACCTGATGCGAAACAAAGATGGTGTTATTAAAGGATCATACGAAGATGGAAAGTACGACACACTATCTATACCAGGGCAGGATCTTGTTTCCACGATCGACCTCACCCTGCAGGAGTATGGTGCATTTCTGTTGAATGGTAAAGCAGGGAGTATCATCGCGATAGAACCCGCTACCGGAGAGATACTAGCGATGGTATCCGGACCTTCATACGATCCGAATTTACTTACCGGGAAAAATTATAGCGAGAACTTTGTGATGATCAGCAATGATAGTCTCAAGCCGCTCTTCAACAGGCCACTCATGGCGCAGTATCGCCCGGGATCCATCTTTAAAATTGCCCAGGCGATGGTAGCGTTGCAGGAAGGAGTTATCACTCCGGAGACACGGATCAAATGTGATCGCTCCATCATTGACTGTCACGGCCCACACTCTAACGAAGACCTTCGCGGAGCTATTACCAACTCGTGCAATCCATACTTTCATAATGTACTTCGCAGAATGCTCAACAAAGGCAAAGCGAATAATCCGTTTGATGATACCCGTATAGGACTTGCTGAATGGGATAAGCACATTATGAGCTTTGGTTTCGGTAAGAGATTAGGTATAGATCTGCCCAACGAAAAACGCGGACTTGTACCAAGCCCCGAATATTACGATCGTGCTTACGGAGGACGCCCCTGGAAATTTTCAAATATATACTCTATCGCTATTGGTGAAGGAGAGAACATGGTGGTGCCTCTGCAAATGGCAAACTTTGCAGCTACTGTTGCCAACAAAGGATTTTACTTTACACCGCACCTTATAAAATCAGTAGGCAGTACAGGTATGCCGCTGCCACAGTATCTGGAGAAACATTATACTACTATTGACTCGGCAAACTTTCGTATAGCGCGCGATGCTATGCAGCGTGTGGTAGAGGCCGGTACAGCACAGTATCGCGCCAAGCTAAAAGATATAGTAGTGTGTGGTAAAACCGGAACTGTACAGAACGAACCGAATCCTGATCACTCAGTGTTTATAGCGTTTGCTCCAAAAGAAAATCCGAAGATCGCTATATCGGTATATGTGGAATACTCCGGCCAGGGTGGTCGCGCAGCAGCATCTATAGCGAGTTTGATGATTGAAAAATATTTGTTAGGTGGTACACAGCGACCGAACATAGAAGAGTACGTTTTGAAAGGTAAATTCCTTCAATAATTATAACGCAAAAGAAATTGAGAAGAGACGAAATCATATCGCAGAAAATAGATTGGGTTACCGTGCTCATCTACGGCCTCATGGTTTTCTGGGGCTGGCTGAATATATACTCGGCTACCTACGATGAAACGCAATCTATATTTGATCTGTCGCTAAACTCAGGAAGACAGATGATGTTTATTATAGCATCGGTTGTACTGATCCTGGCGATTCTGATTATCGATATGCGTTTCTACGAAACGTTTGCCTACTTCATCTATGGCGGTATACTTTTCCTGTTGCTGTTAGTGCCCTTCATTGGTAAAGAGGTGGGTGGTAACAGAGCATGGCTCGGCTTCGGTTCGTTCGGTGTGCAGCCTTCGGAGTTTGCCAAGTTTGCTACAGCACTGGTAGTAGCTAAATATATAGGTACCATAGGTTTTCGTATGGATAACCTGCGTAACCAGATTGTGCTGTTTGCCATGATCGGAGCTCCTATACTTCTCATCCTGCTGCAGAAAGATTATGGAACCGCCATGGTGTTCATGGTATTTTTGTTAGTATTCTATCGCGAAGGTATGTCGCCATTCCTGCTGCTGGTGGGTTTGGGTATGGCCGTTATATTTATACTTACCTTATTAGTGGAGAACAACTGGATACTGTTTGGTGCCATTGGTATAGCGTGGGCCATTGCTATATACTTCAACCGCAGAAAAAAGATCAAGCGCCTCATTATTATTACAGCCGGTGCGCTGGTGCTTGCCTTTACCATTACCAGTGTGGAATTTATATTCAACAACCTGTTGGAAGAACACCATCAGAAACGCGTAATGGTATTGATCAATCCAGAGCTCGATCAATTAGGAGCGGGCTATCACGTATATCAATCTAAAGTAGCAATTGGTAGCGGTGGTTTTTTTGGAAAAGGATTTTTGAAAGGAACACAAACCAAGCTCAAGTTTGTGCCTGAACAATATACCGACTTTATCTTTTGTACTATTGGTGAAGAACATGGATGGATTGGTAGTTTACTGATGATCGTCTTATTCATGGGCTTGCTCTTGCGGGTAGTGTTTCTGGCCGAACGACAGAAAAACAGATTTGCCCGAGTGTATGGCTACTCGGTGGCCTGTATACTCTTCTTTCACTTTGCCACCAACATTGCCATGACTATCGGTTTGTTTCCAGTAATTGGTATACCGCTGCCATTCTTCAGCTATGGAGGATCATCGCTGCTAAGCTTTACGGTGTTGCTCTTTATACTGTTGAAGCTGGATGCACACAGAATGCACGTGCTGCAACGACTCTGATATATACCTATATCTATAGGATAGAAATAAAGAAGCCCGGCTATACCGGGCTTTATTTTTTTACTGCTGATGAATGCGAAGAACTTATACTGTCATGATCTCGCCTTCTTTCTTTTTCATCAGCGCATCTACTTTCAGAATAAAATCGTCAGTCATTTTCTGAACCTTCTCCTCGGCATTCTTAACATCGTCTTCAGAAACGCCTTTGATCTTTTTCAGTTGTTCATTTGTGTCTTTACGAATATTACGAATGCTTACTTTACCATGTTCGCATTCCTGACCAACCTGTTTTACCAATTGCTTGCGTCTTTCTTCCGTAAGCATCGGTATGTTGATGATCACTTGCTGACCATCGTTCTGCGGATTCAAACCAAGATTACCATTGATGATCGCTTTTTCAATTTCCTGGATCATTCCTTTTTCCCAAGGCTTTACAAAAAGTGTGCGGGCATCAGGGGTAGTAACAGAAGCTACCTGGTTTAGCGGAGTCATGGCTCCATAATAACTAACCTGCAGGCCATCCAGCATAGTGGGGTTAGCTTTACCGGCACGGATCTTTGTAAGTTCATGACCAACATGATTGAGTGCCTTGGTCATTGATTCGCGGGCGTCTTCCAGATACAGTTCAAGCTCTTCCATAAAAAACTAAATATGAATACGAGTATAGTAACAAATTAAAATTGATGAACCATTAGCTGATCAATGTACCAGCTTCTTCTCCGTTCACTACTTTCAACAGGTTGCCTTTTTTGTTCATATCAAAAACAATGATCGGTAGTTTGTTCTCTTTGCAGAGAGTGAAAGCAGTCATATCCATGATGTTGAGATTCTTTTCGTAAGCTTCCTGGAACGACAGCTTGCTATAGCGCACAGCATCCGGAAACTTTTCAGGATCTTTCGTATATACTCCATCTACACGTGTTCCTTTCAATACAACACTCGCCTGTACTTCAATAGCGCGTAAGCTGGCAGTAGAGTCGGTAGTGAAATACGGATTTCCGATACCGGCACCGAAGATAACGATTCTTCCTTTTTCGAGGTGGCGTATAGCTCTGCGTCTGATGAACGGTTCGCACACCTGCTCCATCTTTATACCGGCCATCAGGCGGGTAAACATACCGTGGCGTTCAAGGGCGCTTTGCAATGCCATGGCGTTGATCACCGTAGCCAGCATACCCATGTAGTCGCCCTGCACACGATCAATACCCAAAGCCTCGGCCTGGCCGCCTCTGAAAATATTTCCTCCACCAATCACGATGGCAATTTCTACACCTTCATTCTTGATGGTTCTGATTTCTTCACAGTACTGTTCCAGCACATTCGGGTCTATATTGGTGTTCTTAGAAGTCCCTTGCAATGCTTCACCACTGAGTTTGAGGAGGATACGCTTATACTTCATTCGTACGTTGGGTTGATTCTACAGCGAAATTGGCGCAATATATTCAAAGCACAGGGCTTTCTAAAATCCGAAAACAAAGTATAGGAAATGAAATAAAAGGATTTTGTTGTTCGGCCATGCATTCGCTCCTGCATGGCAAGAGTTTGGAATAATAAAAATCGGAGCCTCTGTTCTATCCGATCATAAAATTTTTTTGCGCTTGTCACACTCTTGCGCTCACACCGCCAGCCCTATACGCCACTTGTGTAAAATGAGATACTCCTATCAGAATTCAATCAGCACCTGATTCTTCTCCACGCTGTCGCCCTTCTTTACCTTTACATTTTTTACGGTTCCTTCGCCTGGCGACTTGATGATATTCTCCATCTTCATCGCTTCGAGAATAAGCAGCGGATCGTTCGGCTTCACAACATCTCCGGCTTTTACTTTCAGATCAATGATCAGTCCCGGCATAGGAGCTTTGAGAGAATTTATCTTTCCGGTGGCACCATTGGCCATGCCCATCTTTTCGAGCAGCAGATCAAATTTATCTTTCAGCGCCACAGTATATATTCTGCCGTTTACCTTGATGGTAAAAGTTTTGGCAGCCACATCGGCCTTTACTACTTCCGCCCGGTAACTCTTTTGTTCATAAAGAATATGAAAGTATCCTTCATCAACCTTTACCATGTCCCAGTTCAGCGGACTTCCATTAATTATAAATCCAGTATCGGATGAAGCGATATCAAAAGTCTTTTTGTTGACCGTGGCTTTGAACATAAATAAAAATTTATTGCGTCTGTAAATGTGCAAATTATTCCCGACAAGGTTAGTATTCAACGGTTTTCGATGGCAAAGTATCTCCGTGTGTTTAGGGGTGACACAATCTTTTTTGCAAAATCAATTTTTATGCTTTTAACTTTGTGCTGTCGAAAGACAAGGGGTGCCTTAATATAACGGGCTGAGATTATACCCAATGAACCTGATGCCGGTAATGCGGTCGAAGGGAAGGCAAGGTTAAACGTACGCAGAGCATTCCCCTGTGCGCTGTTAGTTTAAACCACATTTTACTAAAATGTACAAAGTATTTTTTGTGATGGCAGCACTGCTGCTGTCAGCGCGCGTGTATGCGCAGGAGTTTTCTGTTACCGGGAGTGTGCGTGATGCCCGGAGCAATCAGTTATTAACCGGGGCCACGCTTCAACTTGAAGGCACGAGCTATATAGCCGTGAGCGATGCATTTGGAAGATTCCGGTTTGAAAAGTTACCGGCTGGAGAATATACTCTCACAGCACGGTTTATCGGCTATGCCGACAAGTCTGAGAAAGTAAATGTAGCAGCGAACACCGAGCTGAACATGAAGCTGGACGAATCATTTGTGATGACCGATGAAGTGGTGGTATCTGCAACGCGTGCTGATGACAAAACTCCGGCAACTTTTACCAACGTGAACAAGGATGCTATACAGAAGCAGAACTTTGGTCAGGATTTACCTTTCCTGCTCAACTGGACTCCCTCTGCTGTAACAACATCCGATGCCGGAACAGGGGTAGGATATACCGGCATTCGCATTCGCGGAAGTGATGCTACGCGTATCAATGTTACCGTGAATGGTATACCTTACAACGATGCAGAATCGCTCGGTACATTTTGGGTGGATGTGCCAGATATAGCGGCATCCTCTCAAAGTATACAGGTGCAGCGTGGTGTAGGTACATCTACCAATGGTGGTGGTGCCTTTGGTGCTACAATCAATCTGCAAACCAACACGCGCAATGATAAACCGTATGCAACGGTTATGTCATCGGCAGGTTCATTCGGTACATTCAGAAACAGCGTGAGTGTCGGTACGGGATTGTTGCAAGATCATTGGGTGATTGATGGCCGTGTTTCTAAAATTACATCCGATGGTTTTATCGATCGTGCTACATCCGACCTGCAGTCATACTATTTCTCGGCAGGTTTTTATGCCGGCAATACTATGATCAAAGCCATAACCTTCGGAGGTAAAGAGCGTACATACCAGGCGTGGTATGGTGTGCCACAATCGCGATTGAACAATGATACAGAAGCGATGCTAACCACGGCTTCTGACGAAGGCTGGAACGAAGCACAAACAGCAAATCTGCTGAACTCCAACAGTCGCACGTTCAATCCCTATACCTATAAGAACCAGGTGGATGACTACAAACAGGATCATTACCAGTTACATTTCTCACAACGTGTAGCCGATGGTTTCTCTGCGAATGTTTCGCTACACTATACGCCAGGTAAAGGATACTACGAGGAGTATAGATATAATAACAAATTCTCAGACTACGGATTGCAGCCGGTTACTATTGGCGACTCTACGATACAATCTACGGACCTTGTACGCAGACGTTGGTTGAATAATGATTTCTATGGATTTACCTATTCACTCAACTATGAAAAAGATAAGTTGAATGCTGTGTTAGGTGGTGCGTGGAACCGATATGATGGCGATCACTACGGACAAATCATTTGGGCACAGGTATCGCCCGTGCCTACGGAGTATCAATATTATTTTAATAATGGCGACAAGCGCGACTTTAATATATATGGCAAGACTACATATTCATTTACTGATCGGTTAAATGGATATATAGATCTGCAATACAGAAGAGTTACCTATAAAGCAGCCGGTACAGAGAATGAACAGAATACTATTGCTATCAATAAAGAATTCAATTTCTTTAATCCGAAAGCAGGAGCTACGTATGCATTGAATGAGAACCAGCAGGTATATGTTTCCTATAGCGTAGCAAACCGCGAACCGGTGCGCGATGATTTTGTTGCTGCATTACCCGGGCAAGACCCACGCCACGAACGTCTGCACAATTGGGAAGCTGGCTATAAAGTGGTAGGAAGAACCTACATGCTGAAAGCCAATTACTACCTGATGGATTATAAAAATCAATTGGTACTTACCGGCCAGGTAAATGATGTAGGTGCTTCTATCCGCACCAATGTTGATAAAAGTTATCGTACAGGTATAGAACTGGAAGGAGCATTGAAAATTTCTGAGCGACTCACCTGGAATGCCAATGTTACTTTGAGCCGTAACAAGATCAAGGATTTTACAGAAGTATATTACGACTACGGTGTTAACTTCGATGAGTATAACGAAGTGAAGAAGGTATATCACAACACCGATATATCATTCTCTCCCAATGTTATAGCGGGTTCTGGTTTTACGTACAAACCTGTTAAGGGATTGGAAGCTACGTTGCTATCGAAATATGTAGGTCATCAATACCTCGATAACACTTCTAACAGTGCGCGGAGTATAAGTTCGTATGTAGTGAACGATGTTCGCTTTACCTATACCCTTCAACCAAACTTTATGAAAGAAATTGTGCTGAGCTTACTGGTAAATAACATTCTGGACGAAAAATATTCATCCAACGGGTATACCTGGGGATATGCGGCAGGCACGCAATTGTATCGCGAAAATTATTATTACCCACAGGCCGGCCGGAATTTTATGGCTATGCTAACGTTGAAGTTTTAATTCTTCTTTAATAAACCTTCCGGGGCTTTACACCTGGAAGGTTTATTCTTTAATTTGCCATGAGGTACCATGGCTTCCGTTAACCGCACTCGCATATTCATTGAATCATTGCTGAAGCTCACACGTTTTGGCAACTTGGTAATTATTGGTGTGGCCCAATATTTTACCGCAGCATTTCTGATCGATAGAAGTTCGCCTGGCGATATACGGCTTTTCCTGCTCTCGGTTTCTACAATTGTTATTGCTGCTGCCGGGTATATCATTAATGATTACTACGATGTAAAGATCGACTATATCAATAAACCCGATCGTGTTGTTATCGGACGAAATATACCACGCAGGCATGCTATCCTTTTTCACGTAGTGCTTTCGGGTTTGGGCATTCTGCTGGGGCTCGTATTGTCGTGGAGGATAGCAGCGATAAATGTAATCTCTGTATTTCTGCTCTGGCTATATTCCAATAATCTGAAACGTCTTCCGTTCATTGGTAATTTTTCGGTGGCTATGCTAACGGGACTTTCTATCTGGATTGTAGACTTGCTATACCATAGTGGAAGTGCGCTGATCCTGATCTATGCCAGCTTTGCCTTCTTTATGACGTTGGTGCGCGAGATCATTAAAGACATGGAAGATCTGAAGGGTGATAATACTTTTGGTTGTCGCACGCTGCCTATTGTGTGGGGATTGAGAAGGACAAAATTCGTGATCTACCTGATCATTGCCATCTTTGCAGTAACGGTATTGCTTCTCAATTATTTTTACAAGGCTTTGCCTATCGAATACTATATTATATTCCTGTTCGTGCCGCTGCTATATTTACTCTACCGCCTTGTGCTGGCAGATACTACAAAAGATTTTGCATCGCTCAGCACATTTTGCAAAATAATTATGCTGCTTGGTATTCTGAGTATGGCATTTATCCTGTAGCACTTCTGGTATTTACCTTACTTCAATCACTGTATTCTTTTTAGACACAAGCTTACCGAATGGACGTAGGGTATATTTGTGTTGCAGCATGGCGGCTTCAAATTCCTGTTGTTTGTCTTCATCGACAACAATCAATAAGCCGCCACTGGTTTGGGGATCGGCAAGGATTGCTTTTTGTTTTTCGGTGATCGAACTTATTTTCGAGCCATAGCTGTCCCAGTTACGGGTGGTGCCTCCGGGTATACTTTTCTGATCAAGGTATATATCCAGAAAATCGAATGAAGGGATTTCATCAAAAATTATTTCTGCAGAGAGATTACTTCCTTCGCACACTTCGCATAAGTGCCCGAGTAAACCAAAGCCGGTAATATCTGTCATCGCGCTTACATAGGTGAGTTTGCCTACTTCCGCGCCAAGCCAGTTCAGCGTAAGCATGCTGTCAACCGCTTGTTGATAGTGAGCTTCCTGTACAATTCCTTTTTTTTGTGCCGTAGTAATTATACCTATACCTAAAGGTTTGGTGAGATATAGCAAGGAGTTGACGCGTGCAGTATCATTGCGTTTCAGATTTTCTTTTTTCAGTTTTCCTGTTACAGCTAATCCAAACACAGGCTCCGGACAATCAATGCTATG
>NZ_DATCSD010000101.1:0-5285 GCF_036568665.1 Ohtaekwangia sp.
TCTGGAGAATATCCGGAGTAGATGTTCGTGAACTGTTTCGTGCTCCGTATAAATCACGATCGCTGAAAGAATTTTGGGGCAAGCGCTGGAATCTCGCTTTCTCTGAAATGACTGCTTTGATTGCTTATAAACCTTTGAAACGTTTTGGCGTAACAACAGCCATGTTGGCGTCATTCCTCCTGTCAGGTATATTACACGAAATCGCTATATCCTTCCCCGTAAAGGCGGGTTACGGAATGCCCATGCTCTATTTTACCCTTCATGGAATATTGATGTATCTTGAAAACAAGTCGTTGATCGTACAAAAGATCATTGCCGATCGCATTGCTTCACACATCTGGGTGCTTGGATGGCTTGTTATACCTATGCCGTTGCTCTTTCATACAAGCTTTATCGAACAGGTTATGAAGCCCCTGCGCGAAATCCTTTTACAGATCGTTTAACGCGATTGATCTATATCTTGTATTTTTGGTTACGTTATGAACAATGCATTGATCGCTTACTTACTATCGCAGACACCGATCCCGGAAGAAGACAGAGTATTGATTGGTGATGCTTTTACACCGCGCTCTTTTAAAGAAGGTGACTATCTCTTTACGGGTGGCAAAGTTTGTAACGACATGTTCTTCATCTGCTCGGGTGTATTGAAAATCACGATCACCAACGAAAAAGGTATAGATGTAACACACTACTTTGTAAAAGAGAACCAGTTCTGTACCATCCTCAACAGTTTTGAGAATGGCCTGGTTGCTTACGAAAATATCATTGCCGCCTGCGATGCAGAAGTACTTGCCGTAAACCGAAGAGAGCTGCTCGTATTATATGAGAGATTACCCTATATGAAAACTCTTATTGATCGCATTACACAACAACGGCTGCTCGACAAAATACAGATCAGAAACAGCTACCTCGGAAAAGATTCTGCATCACGCTATAAGTTGTTCATGACACTGCAGCCGGATATAGCACTGCGTGTTCCGCTACAGGATATAGCTTCTTACCTGGAGATCACGCCACAGTCACTGAGCCGCATACGCAAAAATCTGCTGGACGAGTAATAGCCTTTCACAAAATTGCTTTTTACCATTTGGTAAGCGCTGCCGGATTTTCTCATCAGAACTTTGTGTCAACAAAAACAAAGACGTATGGAAAATCAAAACAGATCATTGGCCGGTAAAAAAGTAATTGTATTAGGCGGAACTTCGGGAATCGGACTTGCCGCTGCAAAAGCTGCTGCCGCAGAAGGCGCGCAGGTAAGTGTTGTATCCAGCAACAAACAACGGGTTGACCAGGCGCTGCTGGAACTTCCTGCCGGAAGCACAGGCTATGCTATAGATCTCAGCAATGAAAAAAACATTAAAGATTTTTTTGTGGCCACCGGCAAGTTCGATCATCTCATCTATACCGCAGGCGAAAATCTTACACTTAATAGTATAGCCGATCTCCAACTCGACAAAGCACGTGAATTTTTCAACCTTCGTTATTGGGGAGCACTGGCTGCTGTAAAATATGCATCGCCCTATATTAACGCAGGCGGATCGATCAGCCTCACCAGCGGCATTGCCAGCACCAGACCCGGCAGCGGTTGGAGTATCGCATCGAGTATATGTGGTGCGATGGAAGGATTGGTTCGTGCATTGGCAGTAGAGCTTGCACCTATACGTGTAAACAGCGTAGTGCCCGGTGTAGTAAAAACCAACCTGTGGAACAGCATGACACCTGCCGATCGTGAAAGTTTATATACCAACGTAGGCAATTCGCTATTGGTAAAACGTGTAGGCGAAGCTGAAGATATAGCACAAACTTTTCTATACCTGATGAAACAACAATTTGGCACAGGGCAAAATATAGTAGTGGATGGCGGAACGGTGCTTGTATAGCTACAGGCTGCTGGCTACAAGCTGCCGGAACAATAGCAGAAAGCTTAAAGCGTAAAACTGAAAGTAAAAACACCACTTTCTACTTTACGCTTTATACTTTTAGCTTACTCTTTAAGCTTCGTCTTTGCGCAACGGTATCAATGTACGCAATTTGCTATCGCGGAGATATAGGCCGGCCCATACCAACACACCAAATGAGAGAGAGAAATATACCGGCATGTGGGCATGCACCATGGTAGCGGTAGCTCCTCCGAGATATCCGGTTAAGAGTATAGCACCCAGAATAGCGGTGCGCGGAATAATATAGAAAATTGTACAGGCAGTAAGTATTATACCGAGTGGCTGCACAAAGCTGTCGGAAAATCCGAATTGCGTGGTGCCTTGCACGTGATGTGACTCTCTGAAAATTTTCATAATCCCATCGGCTAATAAAAAGAGTATACAGAGCCAGCTGATAATGCGGCCCGACCAGAGTGCAACATTAGAAGGTGTTTTGGTAGCTTCAATTTTTACAGTTTCCATAATCTTTATGTTTATATATAGGGTATGTTGTTATTTCTTTAGTTTACTTGCCTTGAGTGCAGTATTCTCATCAATGCGCGCCTTTACAATTTTTTTCACCAGGGCAACCGGTATAGGTTCATCCATCGGGAATCGTATCGTGCCGGTAGCGATACTATATTTCTGAATGTCTTTTGTGAAAGACTCGAGAATAGATTTACTCATCACATAAAAGCCAATGTGATTTTGTGCTACACCAAAACCTACCAGCATGCCATTATATTTATAGGCAGGTATCTGATAGCTGATCACTTCTTCTGCTTTTGGCGCAGCCGAGCGGATTGCCTGGCGAAGTTTTTCTACTGCAGGTAATACTGCATCGGGTACAGTAGCCATGTATTGATCGACTGTTGTAACTTTTTCCGTTCCTTTTTTCATATATACTCAGGATTGGTGTGTTTGATGATGCTAAGGTACGGCCGCATATCGGGCTTCGCGTTGTGTAAAAGCGACATTTTGTAGGGTGAATTACGACATACTGCAGGAAGTCAAAATTGTCGTAACATGATTCGGTAATAAGCCTTGCCTATAACGAACAATGGCACACGTTAACCTGTAACGCATGCCATTGATAAAACTCTATATATAGGGCTCGAGAAGAAATCGCGGGAACACTGTCAAGTAGCTGCAGGGCTCCCGCTCTTTCAATCAATCAACCCATGATTGGCTACTAATTATTATTCGGAACGTAACGACTTCACCGGGTTGGCTATTGCCGATTGTATAGCCTGCACACAGATCGTTAACAGCGCAATCAATAATGCTACACCTCCTGCGGCTAAAAATATCCACCACGAGAGGTCTATACGAAACGCAAAACTCTGCAGCCATTTATACATGGCATATCCTGCGAGGGGTGCTGCTATGCAAAAGGAAACTAACACAAGCTTCAGAAAATCCTGCGATAACAATGTCACGATGTTGGATACGTTAGCGCCTAATACTTTGCGTATACCAAACTCTTTGGTGCGTTGCTCAGCCGAGAACATAACCAATCCTAAAAGTCCCAGGCAGGATATAATGATGGCCAGTATAGCAAATCCATTGGAGAGCTTGGTGATCACCTGTTCATTGCGATATAGTTTATCATACTCCTGGTCGAGAAACTGGTAAGCAAACGGATAGTTAGGATTTATACCTTTATATACTTTCTCCAGGCTTGCCAGTGCTTCTTTTGTTTTACCGGCTTCTGTACGAACCATGATCACTCCGAAGTATTCGTACTCTTTTACATCTACAATCAACGGCCTGATCGGTTCGCGCAGCGAGTTGGTATGATAATCTTTCAGTATACCAATGATGTGCCCTTTCTTGTTCCAGGCAGACACCCATTTACCAATGGGATCTTTCAAACCCATTTGTTTCACAGCTTCTTCGTTTACCATAAATGCATCGGCAGAGTCGGTAGCAACAGCACGATCAAAGCCACGACCTTCGGCTACTTTCAAATTCATGATCTTGAGAAAATCAAATCCTACTGACACCGGGTTAAATCCTACTGATACACCACGTTCTTTACCTTCCCATTTTATAGCATCATCGTCCATATTCGATGTCTCTATAAAACCCTCGTCTTCATCAACTACAAATCCCATAGCATGTGGTGCCTCGCTGCTGCGGTCTACCAGCGTTATACCGGGCATCTTCTCTGCCTGATCCTTAAATGCTTCATAATTAGTTTGCTTCGACAGGTCGCCCTCTATACGTATATAGACCAGGTTTTCACGATCGTATCCCAGGTGCGAGTATTGTATATAGTTTGTTTGTCGAGATATAACAATGGTTACGATCAGTAATACAATAGAAATTACAAATTGAAATACGGCCAGACTTTTACGAAACCACAATACACTTTGCGTGAATCGTATAACACCTTTCAAAATTCGCACCGGCTTTAGCGATGAAAGAAATATAGCAGGGTAACTTCCGGCCACCAGTCCGGTGATCAGCATCAACCCTACTAATATACTCCAGTACGATGGGTTTGTTACAGGTGAAGCAATCTGTTTACCGGTAAAGGTGTTGAATGCAGGAAGAGCAGCGTGTACCAGCAACAACGAAAGTATCAATGCAAAAAATGATAGCACAATGGACTCACCAAAAAATTGTCCAACCAGCCCTGCACGTGAAGAACCCACTACCTTGCGCACACCAACTTCCTTAGCCCGCTTTACTGATCGCGCTGTAGAAAGGTTCATAAAATTGATACACGCTATGAGCAGAATAAATACTGCTACGCCTGTAAAGATCTCTACATATTCTATGCGACCACCCGCAGGTTTACCATTCTCGAAATTGGCACGCAGGTACATATCGTTGAATGGCTGAAGACCCAATACAATCTTGAATGGTTCATCTTTACTGAGCTGCGACTGTACATAACGGTTTATTTTTTTCTCTACATCTTTTACATCCGCATTTTCGTCTAGCTGTATCGTAGTGAGTATCTGTCCGGATGCCCATTCAAGCCGCGTCATATGCGATTGCCAGTTCAGCAGGAAGTCGAATTTCCATGAGCTGATAGCCGGAACGTTTTCAAACACAGCCGTTACTACAAAGTCCAAACGATTTTCGTATCGTATACTTTTACCAATAGCCTGCTCTGGTGTATCAAAAAACATCTCTGCCATCTTGCGAGATATAGCAATACTGCTCAGGTCATTCAGTGCAGTAGCACCATCACCGGCAATTACCGGGTAATTAAACATCTTGAAAAAATCCGGTGTAGCACGCGAGCCTTCAAGCTTATATATCTTTTCATCTACCTGAAAAGTTTCCGGGTGGCCCCAGGGCAATTCATAACCGGTAGCATAAAAATTTATATACTTTACTTCGGGCGCGGCT
>NZ_DATCSD010000102.1:0-2047 GCF_036568665.1 Ohtaekwangia sp.
TCCTGCAAACAATGCCAAGATGTATATAGCCGGTGTATTTAACAGCTGGGGTGCCGATGAAATGGAACTGGTTGCAGCGAATACCTGGGAGATTAAAAATATAGACCTCGCAGGTGGTGCATTCAAGTTCAAGAATACAACGGACTGGAGCGATGCCGACTGGGGTGATGCAGGTTGTGATGGTGTTGTTGAAGTAACCACCGGTGGAGGTCCTAATACTGATTGTAAATTCTCCGGATTGGTAAATGTTACATTTAATGATGAGACATTGAAATATACTGTTGTTCCGGCAGTAGCTTACAATACAAATCTGGAAAGTCTCTTCTTACTTGGAACGTTCAATGATTTTACTGGCCCACAGCCACAATTTAAACTTGTTGCAGACTATACCTGGGTTATAGACGAGTTCAGATTAAGCGATGGTGATGTACTTCGCTTTGTAGAACATACTAATTTCGAAGGAGGAAACTATGGAGCGAGTGGTGTAGAAGGAAAAGCGAAACAATATGGAGAGAATATTGAATTAGCTGGTTATGAAGACGGTTACTATAAGATTACTTTCAATGATGCAACCTTGAAGTATGAATTTGAGCTTGTTCGAAATTTATACCCATCGGCTTTATATCTTGTAGGTGACGCTACGCCTGCTGGCTGGGATAATAATTCTAAAGTATCCTTGTTCAGAAATCCAAGCAACGGTTTTAAGTTTTCTTATACAGGTAAATTTAGTGCTGGTTCATTCAAGATACTGGAGAAACGCGGTCAGTGGCAGCCTCAATATGGTAAAGGTGCTAACGCTGGAGACTTAGCTGTTAATGAAGGATCAGGTTCAGACCCTGACGTCATTCAGATAGCAGCTGCGGGTTATTATACCGTAAGCCTTGATCTGGAAAGTATGAAATATAGTGTAGTGGCATATGATGCTTCTTCGGCACCGACCTATACGTCCATTGGTATAACCGGTTCCGCTATACCTGGTGCTTCGGATCCGGATATTGACATGGTGAAAGATGCAAACGACCCGCATCAATGGTATATAGAGACGCAAGAGCTCACTGCGGCCGCTGGGAATTATGTGAAATTCAGAGCCAACGATTCCTGGACAGTAAATTGGGGCGGATCAACATTCCCTTATGGTGATGGTGCACAGGATGGAGCAAATATATCCGTAACCAGAGCGGGAACCTTCCTCATACACTTTAACGATTTGACGGGCGAATACGCCTTCATAAAGAAATAGTATTAGTTCATTTTACAGATAGCGCTAATGACCTTAGCGCTATCTGCTTTAAAGCATATCCTATGCGGAAAATTTTTATTTTGTTTTTATTCCTAAGTTCCATTGCTGCGTACGCACAAGTAACGGTAACTCCGGCGCTTCCAACGGCCGATGAAGAGATTACTATAGTATACGATGCAACGCAAGGCACAACGGGACTCGTGGGAGTATCGCCAGTGCTTATGCATGCTGGTGTAGTATTGAGTGGGCCAGCAGGTGTTGATTGGCAAAATGTGAAAGGTGAGTGGGGGAATCCTTCTTCTATAGGTCAGATGACGTCATTGGGCAATAATAAGTGGCAGATTAAAATTACCCCACGAAGTTATTTCGGTGTAGCCGATGGCATTCGCATATATAGAATAGGTATGGTGTTTAGAAACGCAGGACCCTGTGGAGGATATGCAGAAGCATCTACACCTTGTAAAGAAGGGAAGACTACAAGCAATGGAGATTTCTTTGTTGATATATACGAGAGTAATGCCCTCTCTGTTAATTTCACACAACCAACATCATTCCCCTTATTCAAAAACCAGGGTGAGCAGGTATCTATTACGGCCAATGCTTCCGAAACAGCAAATCTTACACTAAAGATCAATAATGTTACAGTAGCTTCAGCAGCCGGTAGCACTACACTGAGCTATACGCATACCATTACCGAATCATCGGGTGTTTCAGATGTTGTCATCTCTGCTGATGATGGCAATGAAGTAAAGACTGCATCTTTTCAATATATAGTGCGAAGTGCTACGGTAAATGCAGCACGACCTG
>NZ_DATCSD010000103.1:0-7562 GCF_036568665.1 Ohtaekwangia sp.
TATTTTATGCTTTCCTTTTTCCGGAAGCATAGGCTGAAGGAAGCACGCTATACTGCTCTTTGAAGTAACGAGCAAAGTATTTTGGATTGTTAAAGCCAACCTGATAGGCAATTTCTGCAACCGTTAGCTGACTTTTCTCCAACAGCTGTGCTGCCTGTTGTAAACGAATGGTGCGAATAAATTCCAACGGTGACTTACCGGTGAGCGAAAGTATCTTCTTATATAAATGCGCGCGACTGATTCCTAACTCTTTGCTCATATCCTCCACGGAGAAATCAGCTTTCGAAACATTTTTCTCCACACACTGGATTGCATTTTGAATAAACTTTTCATCCAACGGTGTAATATTCAACTCGCTTGCTTTAACATCAAGTTGCCGAGGAAATGCTTTCTGATATTTTTCACGCTGATTGATCAGGTTCTGAATGCGCGATGCCAGTATCTCAAAGTTGAAAGGTTTCGTGATATAGTCGTCTGCTCCCATCTGAAAGCCTTCTACTTTTTGTTCTTCTGCAGCACGCGCGGTAAGAAGTATAACGGGTATATGTGATACTCGTTGATCGGATTTTACCTTGCGACACAATTCTATACCATTCATCTCCGGCATCATAATGTCGCTCACGATCAGATCAGGAAGAGCCTCCTCTACTTTTCGCCATCCTTCCAATCCATTGGGAGCTTCCAGTATCTGGTAATCCAGTTTTAAATTGTCTTTCAGATAGAATCTGAAATCTTCATTGTCTTCTACCAGCAGCAGCAAAGGCTTTTTAACGTGTGCTGAGTCAGACTCTGCCAGTGCTATAGCATCATCCATTGGCATTACAGCCTCTACAACGGGTATACTCTCTAAATTTTCTTTATGACTCACTACTTCTTCTAACGGCAATCGCACCGTGAAGCAACTTCCTTTACCCGGCTCGCTCGTAACGGCTATCGTGCCTCCATGTATCTTTACAAATTCTTTTGTAATCGACAGGCCTATACCACTGCCCTGGTTTACCATACTCTTGGGCAATTCGTTCTGGAAGAAACGTTCGAAGATCTTCTCCTGCTTATCGGCAGCTATACCTATACCTGTATCTTCTACCTGAATACACAGCCATCGATTCTCGCCCTCCATTTGTTCGTCTACCCGTACCGTTACAGCTCCATGTTCCGGAGTGAATTTGAATGCGTTGGAAAGTAAGTTAAACAATATTTTCTCGAGCTTGTCCTGATCGAAGATCATTTCCACAGAAGCTATGGCAGATTCGAACTGAAGCTTGATATCTTTTTTCTCTGACAGATCGGAGAATGAATAAACTGCCTCCCTGATAAAGTAAATAATGTCTCCCTCGGAGGAATTGAATTTTATTTCCTGCACTTCAAGCTTTCTGAAATCCAAAAGTTGATTTACCAGATTCAATAATCGCTTGGCATTGCGCTGTATCAATTGAAACTGATTTCGCTGGTCGGTATCATTGGTTTGCTTCAGTATTTTTTCCAGCGGAGTAAGGATCAGTGTAAGCGGTGTTCTGAACTCGTGGCTCACGTTGGTGAAGAATTTTATCTTCATCATGTCCAGTTCATGCATACGCATAGCTTCCTGCCGCTCCTGCTGTATAACGAATTTCATTTTTTCACGCTGCTGAATCAACTTGCGTGTGATCAACAAACCACTAATGATGAGCAGAAAATATAGCACGAGCGCTGTGCGCGTCTTCCAGAATGGAGGCAGCACCGAAATGCGCAGACTGGTGCCTTCATTATTCCACACACCATCGTTGTTGGCGGCTTTAACATGAAAGGTATAATTACCCGGATCGAGATTGGTGAATGTAACTTTTCGCGATTTACTATCTACGGTTAACCAATCGGCATCAAAACCTTCGAGCTTGTATTTATACTCGTTCTTTTCAGGATGAAAGAAATTGAGTGCTGCAAACTCGATGGAGAAAACATTTTTGTCAGGAGGGAGTACAATTTCAGTCGCCTGCGAAATATCCGTTGGCAGCAACACTTTCCCGTCTATGTTCTCTTCGGCCCGTATACTTTTATTGAATAATTGGAAGTCGGTGAATACTACACGTGGTATATTCTTGTTCAAGCCTAATTGCTCGGGCTTGAAGATGTTGAATCCATTCGCACCACCAAACACTAATTCACCCCGCGAAGTTTTGCACGCGGCATTCTCGTTAAACTGTTTACCCTGCAACCCTTCTGCTTCACCATAATTTTTAAAATGATAGATAGCCCTACCGTTGGCATCGGTTGTTATAGAGAGACGTGAAAGCCCATTCGGTGTACTCATCCATATATCACCGGAGGCATCTTCCAATATAGTAAGGATAGTATTATGCGGCAGGCCATCATCCTTTGTAAAGGCTGTAAATGTAATTGACTTCTCATCATACAGATTAAGTCCGCCAGCGGTAGCAATCCATACTCTGCCTTTTGAATCCTGCCTGATATCAAGCACGCTGTTATTGCTTAAACTCTTCGGGTTATTATTCTCGCTCTCATAATGTAAAAAACGGCCTCGTTCGCGATTGAGTATATCTATACCGCGGGTAGTTCCAATCCACAAATTACCGTGTCTGTCTTCCGTGATCGCAGCTATATAATCGGCACCAACTGAATTCATATCGCTGGAACGATAGTGCGAGAATGTCTGCGTACGTGCGTCAAAAAGATTCAGTCCGCCATTCAGTGTTCCGACCCAAAGTCTGTGGCGTGAATCTTCAAATATCTCCCACACACTTTGATTCGACAGACTGGAAGGATCAGCAGGATTATGATTGAAGCGGATAAATTTCTTTCCATCGTAGCATATTAAGCCACCATAGTATGTACCGATCCATAATTTCTTTTCATGATCAATGCAAAGACTGACAATCACATCACTCCCTATACTGTTCGGATTGGTCGGGCTATATCTATACTCTGTATATTTACCTGAAGTCCTGTCGAAGTATAGCAAGCCTCCTCCATTGGTACCAATCCACAAATTTCCTTTATCATCTTCTACAAAACGATTTACATCTGCATACGGTAATCCTGCAGGATCAACCGGTAAATGCCTGTATACCGGGAAGCGAATTATATTCTCGTGATAATAGCTGATTCCTTTTTTATAAGTACCTGCCCAGATTATACCATCATTATCTTTATAGAGCACATTGATGCTATTCTGGCTCAGGCTTTTCTCATCTTCATCGCGATGAACAATGTAGCGAATCGAGAAATCTTTTTTATTGACAACATTTATACCGCCATGATCGGTGCCCACCCAGATCATGCCTTTGTTATCCTCTGCTATATCTCTAACAATGTTATTATTCAGTTGGGCTGTATGGCTGTCTTTATGAAAGTGCTGAAACGTTTTGGAGGAAGCGTTAAAATAATATATACCTTGATTGTCATTGGCAATAAAAATCCACAGGTCGCCATCTTTATCCGCTAATAAACGGTATTGCAAGGAAGCCCCGTGATTTGCCTGCCACAATGTTGTATTTCGATAAACCACTTTGTGCGCAAGGCCTTTCATTTCAACGCGCTCCAATATACCATTGGCATGAATTACCCAGTTATTGCCACGATTATCCTGCGCAAAAAATGATACCGTATCAGAAGCAATACTATTCGGATCTTTAGCATTATGCCGCAATGGCACCGCCTGGCGTGTAGCCGTTACGTATTTTACCAAACCGGCTGTAGTATGGATAAACCAATAGTTGCCCGAAGTATCTTTGATCACATCAGAAAGTGTACCGGCTGGTATAGTATAGGAAGTATAGAATGACGAAAGGTCTGACTGAAATCTCTCGGTGCTGGGATCGTAGAGATTGAGTCCACCCGAGGTAAGCACGCCAATGCGGCCGTCAGGAATTTCAAACAATCCCTGAATAGAGTTACTGCTTAACGAAGTGGAGTCGCGCGAATCGTGCAGAAATACTTTGAAAGAATATCCGTCATAACGGTTAAGTCCGGAAGCAGTACCGATCCAGAGAAATCCCTGGCGGTCTTTCAGCAAGCACAGAACTTCATTGTGCGAAAGACCATCGTTCACATTTACATGCATGAACTGATAGCGCTCAGGTTGTGCTATAGCCAGAACAGGGCAGAGCAGCATCCAAGCTATTCGAAAAATTATCCCCTTATTGATCCAACCAGTCAGCATCCGCATGCAATTTACGGAAAGGGCTTTATTAAAAATCACAAAAATTATGTAGCATCAGCACCTTTCCATTCCAGGGTATACTCCAATATTAACTATCACCCTGCAAGCTTGAGTATTTTTGTGATCAACAGGTCAAATACCTCTACCAGAATCAAAACGATGATGATGTATTCCAACAGACTGCTTTCCCGCTGATTGATAATCTCACGAAAAACCGACAGGTTATCTTCTATAATCCGCAGGGTATATTCTATTTCACTGAAGCGAACGCGAAGATCAAAATGCTTCATCAAACCCTGGTGAAGTTTATCGAGATACTCATCGTCCCACACCAGGTCGGGGGCATCAAATATATAAATGTTCTCTGCGATCTCGTTTTGTGTATTGAGTGCTTTACCAATGAAGCGCATCATGTTATTACGGCTGATCTTCAGCTTGCCGGTTAACTCCAGTTGATTGGCAAATCCTTTTACTTCGGTGAGCAGCGTTTCGCCCACACCGTGGTAATAATCCAGCGCAACAGATTGAGCAAGGTTGAACATGGCAATGCGGATCACACGATCATCGAGTCTTCCCAACACCACACGATCAAAATCAAAAGCTATATCGCTCCTTCCCTCCTCACATTGCAATTCATGATCATCGCGGAGCCAGTTTAACGAAGGACTTTTCTGAAAACCGGCAATCGTTTTTATAGCCCACTTCATTTCATCTTCATTATAACCGGCAAATACAACTACGCCATAATTAAAGTAGTATTGGTATTTACCGTTTCCGAAATGATAATACAGTTCAGACGATGAATCGGCCAGAGGCTTGATATCCAGGAATGTTTTAATACCCTTTATATCTAACTGGTTGGCAACCAGAAATGCAGAAAGTTTTACCGGAAGCGGCATACATTTTTCTTTATACCTAAAGATAAAAGAATGCCGCCATTCAGAAAGTTCAGGCTATTGTGCTACAAAACAGCAGGTAATACACAGTTAATACATCTTTTATATAAAGGATGTTTGAAAACTTGTTTTTAAATCGAGATTTGCGACTTCAATGATCAAAAAGCCTTGGTATTGGGCTAACGTGTTTAATCAAACCCAAATGAAAAAATTATTTATACTCTTCTTGCTGACGCTGAGCTATGGATACGCCAGCGCCTGGGGACAAACAGGCCACCGTGCTACGGGATGGATTGCTGAAAAATATTTATCAAAAAAAGCCAAGAAGGAACTTGACCGTATTCTGAGTGGTCAGTCACTGGCCATTGCCAGTACATGGATGGATGAGATTCGTTCTGACTCCACGTATGATTTTACTGCTGACTGGCATTGGGTAACGATTCAGGATGGACAATCGTACGATCAAAGTACAAAGAATCCGAAAGGCGATATCGTTCAAACTATTGAACGCATTATCACAGAGCTGAAGTCGAAAAAATTTACAGGCAAGGAAGAAGCTGAGCGCATCAAAATGCTGATCCACCTGGTGGGTGATATACATCAACCATTACACGTGGGGGTAGGCAATGATCGCGGTGGTAATGACGTAAAGATCATGTGGTTTCGTGTAGACAGCAACCTGCACCGTGTATGGGACAGCGACATGATCGATGATACTAAATTAAGCTATACCGAACTGGCACAGTCGCTCGATAAGCCTACGCCTATACAAATGGCGGGCTGGCAAAATTCTTCTGTGCGCGATTGGGCCTACGAGAGCATGGGATATCGCAAACAAGTATATGATTATGGTGCCGGTAAACTTGGCTACCAGTACTCCTATAAATATTTTCATGTAGTGCGCCATCGCTTGTTGCAAGCCGGCATTCGTTTGGCCGGTGTACTCAACGAGATCTACGGATAGTAAATGATCGACTCACTTAGCAGGGCTCGCTGTATAAATATATAGTGAGCCCTATATATTTATATACTTTGCTTGCTGCAACACGTTGATTAGTCATTAGCAGAATCTGTTTCTTTTTCCGACCTTAAATGGAATAAAACACAGATACACCATGCCCCGCCTGATCTTTTCAATTTTACTATTGACACTACTCACCGTAACACGGCCGGCCTATACGCAAACTACGTATGCTGAGAAACTCGGATTTCCGAAAAATGCACGCGTACTCATTCTTCATGTGGATGATGCCGGGATGTCGTGGGATTCGAACCAGGGTGCTATACGTGCACTTGAAAAAGGAGTAGCTACTTCGGTAAGTGTAATGATGCCTTGCCCCTGGGTGCCGGGCTTTGTTCACTATATAAAAAAACATCCTGCGATCGATGCAGGTCTTCATCTTACATTGACTTCTGAATGGAAAGATTATCGATGGTCGCCATTAACCGGTAAACCTGCTTCTCCCGGACTTGTTGATACGGAAGGAGCCTTCTGGCCATCGGTTGAAGAAGTAACAACACATGCTTCTGCCGATGAAGTGGAAGCAGAGATTCGCGCTCAACTGGCGCGTGCGCAAGCTATGGGATTTCAACCCACGCATCTTGATTCGCACATGGGTACATTATTCGCCAAACCGGAATTTCTGGAACGGTATATAAAAGTGGGCATGGAAAATAAAATTCCTGTGATGCTTCCCGGTGGACATGATACAATGATCAGTGAGCAATTGCCTGCGCCTTTTGTTCCGTACTTACGCATGGCTGGTGAAAATCTTTGGAACGCTGGTCTTCCGGTGCTCGATGATCTCCATAACCTGAGTTATGATTGGAAATATCCAACCGGTGAGTTGACTGATGCTGCACTGCAAAAATTTTCTACGGGAAAATATATGGAGACGATCCGCCAAATAAAACCGGGCTTAACAATGGTGATTATGCATTGCACTTCGCCCACAGAAGTATTCAGTTATATCTCAAATTCCGGCAAAACGCGCAAAGGCGACCTGCTGGCAATGATCGATCCGGCATTGAAAAAATTCCTGGAAAAGGAAGGTTTTATTTTGACAACGTGGCGGGAAGTAAAGGAACGCAGGGATAAACTGAAATAGAGCTGAAAAATATTCGGAGTCGAAATAATTCTGTTCTTTTTTTAGGTCAAGGTTTGGAAATTTAGAGTGCAAGTCCTTAATATTGCACTCCCAAATTTA
The DNA here is from genome assembly GCF_036568665.1 of Ohtaekwangia sp. Classification (GTDB taxonomy): domain Bacteria; phylum Bacteroidota; class Bacteroidia; order Cytophagales; family Cyclobacteriaceae; genus Ohtaekwangia. The sequence continues at coordinate 7,263 of NZ_DATCSD010000103.1, forward strand.
AACGAATTCCTCCTTAGCTCAGCTGGTTAGAGCATCTGACTGTTAATCAGAGGGTCCTTGGTTCAAGTCCAAGAGGAGGAGCTAAAGCCACCATACCGGTGGCTTTTTTGTTATGAGCCATTGTGTATACATTTTATTTTCGGTGACCATCAATCGATTCTATATCGGCATGACCGAAGATATTCAGAAACGAATTTTCCAGCACAACAATCCCATTCACAATTCGAAATTCACTGCCAAAGGTGTTTCGTGGGAGTTATTTATAGCTATACCATGCGAGGATAAACAACACGCTTTGAA
>NZ_DATCSD010000104.1:0-14775 GCF_036568665.1 Ohtaekwangia sp.
GGTTTATAGAGCGATTCGTTTGTGTTAAAGACGAGTTGATCTTGATGGATATTATATTCCGGAATCGTCTCCTTCATCTGTTCGCGGTCAGGCGGAAGTCTTCGGTGCATATTTACCTTTACTTCGTATGTAATAATACCTTCTGCAGATTGGCCGAAGACGAAATGAGCAGCCGTGAGTGACACCAGGATGCCCAGGAATATGATGATTCGTTTCATGGTTTTGGATAATTGCATGTTTGATTAACTGACTCAAATGTACCTTACCGGATAGGCGCCAACGGTTAATAGTTCTGAAAGGAATGTTAATTAAGGTTAAAATCGTATCGAGGCTGGTCACGGGAGCGTTACCTTTGCTTAAAGGTTATCGGGTGCGGTCTATAGATTTTTTGCCGACCATCGACTATAGCAATGAAGTATTGAAATGAAGCAACGAAAACAAATTCTAATTCTCGCACTGATGATCATCAGCATTACTCTGCTGATAGTACTACAGGGATTCTGGCTAAGAGGTTCTTACGAGCGCGCCTATCACGACCTGAGGCGTGAAACCAACGACTTGTTCCGCACTACCGTACAGGCTATGCGCGATTCTATTATTCTGCGAAATATACATACCGTTCCTGCTGACACAACGGTAGCCGTTATTGGCACTGCACTGTCGCCCGCTATTGTAAAAGCAGAGTTGAAGGATACCATTAAAGATACTCAAAATGTAAAATTCCAGGTATATATTTCGTCTACCACACAAACAGATTCGGTTTCAAAAGATATACTGAAGCCATTGGTGTCGCGCATCGAAAGTGTACACATGCGCAATTCTCCGGGGAAGAGTTTTATAGTGCGCATCGATGCTGATACACTTAATCGCGATAGTTTGCAGTATCAATTTGAACTGGCACTGAAGCAAGTGGCCATACCTGCACCTTTCCAGATACGACATATCGTTCATCAACCTGATCGCCCGGAATTTCTTCCGGACTTCCCTCGTCCTGGCTCGCACGCACATGTTAAAAATGACAGAGCTCAATTCCGTGAATCCGTTTTTCGCGATACGATATATACCGACCCTGTACGATTCAATCCGCTGCATTTATACACTGCATCGCTAACTAATATACGCGGTATACTTCTCAGCGAGATTGCACCACAGATATTGTTCTCTGTATTTCTTACCGTAACCATTCTCATCGCGTTCCTGGTAATGTATATGAGCATCCGTTCACAACAACGACTGATGAAACTGAAGAATGATTTCATCAGCAATATTACGCACGAGTTAAAAACACCGGTAGCTACCGTAAGCGTAGCAATAGAAGCGCTGCGAAATTTTCAGGCAAAAGGTAATCCGAAACTTACCGCTGAATATCTGGACATAGCACAAAGCGAATTGAACAGGCTTACATTGATGACTGATAAAATTCTCAAGACCTCTATATTTGAAGATCGTGGTGTTGAGTTTAAGCCGGAGAAAGTAAACCTCGATGAGGTTGTTCAGCAAATACTTTCATCGATGAAACTCATCTTCGAAAAGCGTGGTGCGTTTGTTACATACGAGAAAGAAGGAACTGATTTTGAACTGCAAGGCGGTGGCATGCACCTGACCAACGTTATCTACAACCTGATTGACAATGCTATGAAATATAGCGCGAAGAGCCCGGTGATACGCATTATACTGAAGAGCTCGCCACAGCAACTCACCTTGATTGTAAAAGACCAAGGTGTAGGCATTCCGAAAGAATACAAGAAAAAAATATTTGAAAAATTCTTTCGTGTTCCTACCGGAGATGTTCACAACGCCAAAGGCTATGGGCTGGGACTAAACTATGTAGCCAGCGTAGTAAAAAGCCATAGCGGTAAAATTGATGTAGAGAGTGAAGTAGGACTGGGAAGTACGTTTAGGATTGTGTTGCCGAAATGAAATTTAGAGAGTCCGAAAGATCGGAAGGCCGTAAGTCGGTATGACAGAAGTAAGAGAGCTGAAAACAAGAAACCAAAAGTATATATACCACTTCACCAGCTTCCTGACTTTCTGTCTTTTTCAACTTTAATCACTAGCCAATGGCCAAAATAAAAATATTTTACGTTGAAGATGAGCCTTTCCTCGGGAGGATTGTGAAGGAGAGCCTGGAGAGTCGTGAGTTTGAAGTAACGATGATAACCGATGGAGCTGATGCCCTGGCCAGCTTTAAAGAAACACAACCCGATATATGTGTGCTGGATATTATGCTTCCCACCAAAGATGGCTATACTATTGCACGAGAAATCCGGCAGATTGCTCCCGCTATACCGATCATATTTGTAACAGCTAAAACACAAACCGATGACCTGATAAAAGGATTTGAGTCGGGTGGTAATGATTATATCCGGAAACCTTTTAGCATGGAAGAGCTTATTGTGCGGATTAACAATTTACTGCAGATCACCCAGCATCAAAAGAGTATATCCACCCAGGAGTATATTGATATTGGCTCCTACCAGTTTGTGCCTTTACGCTACGAGCTTCGCTATAAAGATTCGGTAAAGAAATTGTCGCATCGCGAATCCACGCTCCTGCAAACATTGGCCGAGAATAAAAATGTTACCGTGCTTCGAAAAGATATACTACTGAAATTATGGGGCGATGATTCTTTTTTCAACTCGCGCAACCTCGATGTATATATTACCAAGCTGCGCGATTATCTGAAAGAAGATGACTCTATCGAGATCATTACGATCAAAGGTGTTGGCTATCACTTCGTGGCAGGGTAGCCATCTCTTACTTCCAATTTATATCCTACCCCATGCACATTGGTTAATGTAACCTGCGGATCATCCTTCAATAATTTTCGAAGGCGCGATATAAATACATCCATACTTCTTCCTACAAAGTATCCTTCATCTTCCCAAATTGCTTTTTGAATAATATCGCGGTCTATCACTTTATTCTGATGCAGACAGAACAACTTTAACAGTTTTGCTTCCTTATTGGTAAGCACCTGCACGCCCAAGGCCGAAGTGATCTGTTGATTGGAGAAATCACAGTTCAAAGTTCCCAGATTATATATAAACTGTTCATCGGCTTTAGTCGGTTGTGTATATACGCGTTTCAGGATTGCTTCAATGCGTAACAGAAATTCTTCTACGCTAAAAGGCTTCGTGATATAATCATCCGCACCAAGTTTAAAACCCTGAATGCGATCTTCCTTCATAGCCTTCGCTGTGAGAAAAACGATTGGCACTTGTAAATTCAGCTTACGAATTTCCTGCGCCAGCGAAAATCCATCTTTACCCGGTAGCATAACATCCAGCACGCACAGGTCAAATTTATTTTTCAGAAATGTACTGAGCGCTGCACGGCCATCGCTGCAAACATCTACTGCATAACCGGCCATCTCCAGGTTATCCTGCAACATAAAACTCATGTTCCGGTCGTCTTCCGCCAGCAGTATAGTTCGTTTAGCAGGCTTCATGCAGGTGTATATTTTAAGAACACATCAAACCGACTGCCCTGATTCTCTTCACTGTTAACTGTAACCGTACCGTTGTGAGCCTTTACGATTTGCTGCACATACGTTAGTCCCAAACCAAAACCTTTTACATCGTGTTGATTGCCGCTGGTTGCCCGGTAGAATTTATCAAATATATACTGCTGCACGCTTCGCTTCATGCCTATACCTTTATCGGCTATGCTAATGAGTATACCGGCCGCAGTGCTACTCGTAGTAATGGTGATCTCGGGATTAGCCGGTGAATATTTATCAGCGTTATCGAGTAGATTATAGAGCAGATTGGAAAGATGAAAAGGATCGGCTGTAAGCGATGCCTGTGACGCTTGCAGGTTGGTATGAATTATACCTTTGCGTGCCTGGAGTCTTAACTCAAAATTCCTGATCACAGAATAGATCAACTGATGTATATCTACTTTCTGTTTTTGTAAATATACCTCTCCCCGCTCCATCTGTGCGGTTTGTAATACCTGCTCTACATGAAACCGGAGACGTTGGTTCTCTTCGTGAATAATACGGGCATAGTGATGCGATTTTTTACTATCAGTAAGTGTGGTGGCCTTTAATACTTCACTCGCCATAGCAATGTTGGTGATAGGCGTTTGAAGTTCATGTGTCATGTTGTTGATAAAATCGTTCTTCACTTCGGCCAGTTTCTTCTGTTTCGACAGGTTTATAATCATATAGGCAAATATGATCAGTATAAGCAGGAATGCGGCCGCAGTTATAATCCAGAGATTGAGTGACCCGAGTATATCTGCACGCCTGTCGGGAAACGTAATGGCAAAATCGGTGCGGGCTGTAACCTGATCGCGCCCCAAACAAGTAGCATCATCTTCTGTTAGTGCTCCGTTCTTATAGAAATTCCCGAAGACAAGAGTACTATTTTGATGATCATATATAGCTAGGCTGAATGAGCCATACAGATCATGCTTTTTAAATTCCAATCGCACCAGAGAATCCAAAACCTTATAAGCTATCTTTCTATTAAGTGTAACAAAGTAGGTATTTGATTCACGTTTCCGAACGGGCTCTATATGCGCAGTCGAATCATGTTCAGCTTGTAACAATTTATCGGCAACGCTGCGCAATGCAAGATTTACATTGGCATCGAACTGTCGCTCCTGTATAGTGAATGCGTTAGTAAACCAGTATATCTGCATAACCAGCAAGCCTGTTAGTGCTGCAAGTGTTGTTACGATCAATACCCTATATATGCTGGTCTTCATAATTACGTACAATGTAAAGGTAAGTCTAAATTCGTTCGACTGCCGCAGAATTTACATTTCGTTAACATCTTTTTACAACGGCTTTACTAAAATCAGATACGTTGCCGGTAGGTTTGAGAAACAATTCAGCAAGGCTTATGAAACAACTATTGGCAGCGATGGCGATTCTGCTTGCAGGCAGCGCACTTAGCCCAGAGAAAATTATTTCCTATACTGTTGATCTGAAGCAAAGCTCTGTTCGATGGACCGGTTACTACACATTCAGTTTCGGTGAACATTACGGAACAATGCGACTCTCCACAGGTGAACTTGCTTTTGATAATGGGCAATTAACTGAAGGACGTTTTACATTAGATATGAACAGTATACAGGATGAAGACATGGCCGGGGAACAAAGCGCTCACGACCTGATAAATCATTTGAAGAGTGATGATTTCTTCTCCACTGAAAAATTCCCGTTGGCAACTTTTGAGATCAGAAAAGTTATACCTATTAAAGATGCTGCTGCAAATCAACCCAATTACGAAATTATCGGCACCCTAACATTGAAGGGCACCAGTAATGCTCTCACCTTCCCTGCCTTAATTACCAGTCAAGGGAATACTGTAAAGGCGCATGCCAAATTCAAATTCGATCGCACCAAGTGGAACGTACGCTTCAACTCCGGAAAGTTCTTTAGCGATATAGGCGATGGCGCTATATCCGATGCCATCGGCATTGAACTTGATCTTCTCGCAACACTATAACAACTACACTATGAAACTATATATTTTATTACTCAGCACTATTCTGCTCGCTTCTAAAGCGAAAGAACCGACAGAAAGCAACATCTATATAAGTCGCGACTATGGGCAGCATTGGGATGCTATTGGTGCCGGGCTTCCAACCGATGCATATATTAACGCGTGGACTGTCCATCAATCAACCATAGTAGCCGGCACTGAATCCAACGGTATTTATATATCGTATGATGGCGCAAAAAATTGGCAGCGATCCTCCAAGGGACTTCCTATGGATATAAAGGTCAATGCATTGATATCACACGGGAATATCCTGTTGGCCGGAACCTATCGCAACGGTATATATATATCCCACAACGGGGGGAACACCTGGCAGCCCTCTTCTAAAGGTATCGGCACTTTCTCCATACGAAGTTTTCATATCCACAACAACATTCTCTTCGCTGGAACAGACGATGGTGTATATGCTTCAACAGATCAGGGTATATCCTGGCAGCCTGTATTACGCGGATACCAGATCAATGCTTTTACTTCCGATAACGGGAACATATTGACTGCTTCGAATGTAGGTATATTTCGCTCTGCCGATTCCGGTAAATCATGGACCTTACAATCAGGTATGGGGGCCTTCGCAACACTTGCAACAGACAGCGACAAACTGGTGGCTGTAATGTATGATGGCCGTGCTTATGTATCTTCCGATCATGGCATACTATGGCTTCACAACGAACCTTTCTTCGATAAATATACCTTTAAACTCACGCCATCCGGCAGCACATTTCCGGCTGCCCCGTGGAGAGATAGCCTTCCTACGTACTATTACCAAAAACTTTCCGGTCGCCACGGCTTACCCAATAAAAATTTCTCTCTTTTACTCAACACTCCGTATGGATTATTAACGACTATAGGAGGTGGCGGTGGTTGTTAAGTAAGTGTGATACCTCTGCTGTATATAGAATAAAAAAGCCGAAGCACTTTCGTGCTCCGGCTTACCTACCTAACCTACCTGTTTAACCAGAATGGCTCGACAAACCATTTTGTTTTTTTAAAGTGACTATATATTTACTTCTTCACTACCTCACCATTTTTCAAGTTGAGCGAGAAATTATCGCTACCCACCTTTATTGTAGCAGCACTTTGTCCTTCAAATGTAACCGTGCCCTGGTAGGAGTAATCACCTTTGGAAGCAACCGTGCCGCTTAGTTTATAAGTAGCAGTGCCACTGATGATTTCGTGTGTTTGTTTGTCTATAACAATGTCGGTGAGTGTGATCTCAATTGTACTGTTACCAGCTTTCTTCTCTTCGTTTTTTTGCTCGAAAGAGCCGCTGCGTCTATACGATCCTGCCAACAGAAAATTTTCTACAGATTTTTCCAGACCATTTACGGTAAGCTGCGATACACCGGAATGTTCCGTCTTAAGTTTGGGTCCATCATAACTTCCGCTATAGCTCAGATCAATGCTAACATTAGCAGCCTCTTGCTGATCATTGCAATTCAGTTTGAATTTGTAACTGAAATCATAACTCCAAACGATCGTGGCACCATCAGGACTTGCACCAGACAAATCTATATTCTTAGATATACCACATGCTTCTGTGCGACCATTGGCATTTTGTTCTGCCAGGTCACTGGAAGATGCAGCTGCTTCACCCGAAACAAAATTCACTCCGGATGAATTGGATGCAAAAGAAGTGGACACAATTTGTGCTGCTTCTTCTGAGGTAATGGAATTGTTCGGTTCATTATCATCTTTATCACACGCAATGAATCCGATGAACAATGAAAGGAATAACCATGCACTTAGTTTTTTCATAAAGTGAAATTTAGTTTTGTATGTTGACGGTATACAACGATGCAGGGTTAACGCATTTTGCGGGAAGTGCCTATGAAGAGACTATAGCATCAACGAACACCGGATTTTTCAGGATAATCCGGGCAATAACATTTCCTATTCGTTACACACAAAAATTTTCCACAACTGTATATGTGGAAATATAGCATCATTTTGGATCAGGGCATGCTTTTTGGATCGATGAAGCGATTCAGATTATCTTTATAGTGTTCGCTTATGGGTATCTGTGCTTTCAATAAACTTATTCTTCCTTTGCGTATAGAAGTAATTTTATTGAGCGATACTATAAATGATTTATGCACGCGCACAAATTGATCGGCCGGTAATTTTTCCTCGAGCGATTTCATACTCATGCGTGTTATCACCGGTCGTTGATTCGACAGCAGGAAGATCTTCACATAATCTTTCAATCCTTCTATATAGGCTATATCACTGAAGTCGATACGTACCAGGTTATATTCGGAATTAACAAAGAGATAGGTAACAGGCGCAGCGTTGGTTTGCTGCTGTATAACTATCGGTTGCTTTTGAGAATTAAATTTATCGTAGGCCTTGTTAACGGCTTTAAGAAAACGCTCGAATGAAACGGGCTTCAGCAGGTAATCCACTACATCAAGATTATATCCTTCCAATGCATACTTCTCGTATGCGGTAATGAAAATTACCAATGGAGGATTTTTAGAAAGACCTTGCAGAAACTGTATACCGGTAAGCCCCGGCATCTGTATATCCAGAAACACCAGATCAACCGGCTGGTTCTGCAAGAAGTTATTTGCCTCGAGTGCATTAGAACATTTCTTCAACAACTTCAGATAAGGAATCTTCTTGATGTTGTCCTCCAGCAAGTCGAGCGCCAATGGCTCATCGTCTACAGCAACACATGTCATAGTCATTCGGGAATAATTCTGAGTTCAGTGATAAACCAATTATCATCGGTCTTATATATCTCCAGTGTATAGAGATCTTTATATAGCAGATCCAGTCTTCGGCGCACATTCTGCAAGCCTATACCGGAGCTCTCATCTTTCATTTCATTGCTGGCAGGATTAAAGCGATTACGAACCGTAAAGCTGATGCGATAGGCAGTGGCTTCCAATAAAATGATAATGACAGGTTCGTGTATTACTCCCACACCATGTTTAAAAGCATTTTCAACAAACGGTACGAGCAGCATGGGTTCAATCATCAAGTCCTTGCGCTCTATATCAACATGAAAGTGCATGTTAATGGTAGAGCCGAAACGAAGACGTTGCAACTCGATATAGTTATTCAGGTATTCTGCTTCCTGTTCTAATGTAACCTTCTTTTCTGTATGATATAGGGAATATCGCATTAATTGTGAAAGCTGAATAATAGCGGCCTCCACCTGATCGGATTTTTTACGGGCCAGTGATGCCAGGCTGTTCAACACATTGAACATAAAATGCGGACTCACCTGCGAGCGCAGGAATGATAACTCTGATTTGAGTTTTTCGTTCTCCTGTTCTTTCAGTGCTGTTTCAAAGGCTGAGCGATCCTGCATAATACGCAACGCCAGACTGAGCCCGAACACCATGAGGAAATTAGGAATACCTATAAATAACGGAGGCCCGAAGAAGCGATTGAAATTCCATATAGGCATAATGTGCAGGCGTATAAAATATCCGGCAAGCACATAGATGGTAAATGATAGCAATACTATAAATGCATACGGCCCCCAACCTCTGCGCGAGAGTATACGAGGCACGAGCACAAACATATTGAGGTAAAAGAAAATAGCCAGCAGCCCATTCGTTACGAACGCCTCCACACGAAACCATGTGGGGTCGAAAGGAATGTTTTGAATAGGATCAGGGCCTTCACCTGGCGGAGGCGGTGCTATGCGTTGCTCTATAAAACGGGAACCAGAGCGAAAACGGAACGGCATCATGAATAACAAAGCCCAGCCAAACACATGCAGTGCTACAATCAGGACCTTATTGACAACTCCCTTTTTCAATTTCGTTATAAAGAACCTGGGCTTAGTTCAATTCAGGCTCTCTCCGTTTTAAATATCGTCTTTCCTACCTGGCTCCAAAAATAAAGGCTTCTGCATTTTTGCAGAAAGCCTTATCTGTTTTGCTGGTAGGCTCCATCGAAACATAATACTTTGTCAATCTATATACCGGCCAGTGCCGTTCCGCTAAGCAAAATTGTCCCTCACCCTCTAACCCCCTGGATCGTACAACTCGCTTAACGGAACGGCTGCTGCCGGCTTTACTGTAAACCACTAATTCGTTTCATCGTATTCTTCGAGAGGCTTGAACTCCCATACATCATCGTAACGGCTGGTACCGTTCTGACCGGTGCCTACGAAGATGCGATTGTTCAACACAAAGCCAACGGCAAGGCTACGCGCAGAACCTTCAAAAGATGTTTTGGTATCCCAGTTAAAGGTAGTTGCATCGAAAGAGTATACTGCTTTGTCTGCTGCACCGCTGGATGATACACCACCTACTATATAGGCTGTAGTGCCATCTACCACGGCTACTGCATCGTGGTGATACATGGCCAGTTTAAATTCATCGTAGTCTGATTGGTCTGTATCAGGTGAACGCTTGGTCCAGGTAGGACTACCTCCATCAGCACCCGGAACAAATTCCCAGAAGTCGAGATTGTATGAACCATTGTCACGACCTGTACCTATATAGGCTTTGCCATTGATAACAAAGGCCAATCCTGATTCGATCTTTTCTCCCGGATAACTCACTACTTCTTTCCAGGTATTAGAAGAAGGATCATATTCCCAGAAATCGCTATTCGTATTGTCACCATCATATCCCGTACCTACATATCCTTTTGATCCGATAGCAAATGCTATAGCGTTATAGCGGGCGCTGCCTCCGAAGAGACCCAATGAATCCCACTCGTTGGTGGTTGGATCATATACCCAGAAATCGCCAAGCTCTTGTTTATCTTCATCGCGGTTATAGCCGAGCCCCACATATCCTTTACCGTCTACTGCGAATGCAACAGCGCGTTCACGTGGTTTGCCGGGGAAAGGTTTTATAGCTTGCCAGTATCCGTTGTTGATATCGAAACTATAGGCATCAGACCAATAGTCATCACCATCAAAACCGAGGCCTACATATACAGCTGTTCCGATAGTAAATGAAAATGCTCCTGACCTCTTAACACCTTTATAGGGCGTGGTCTTCGTCCAGTTGCCCAGCGTGGTTGAATCATCAGAAGATGAACAGGCATTAAGCAACATTAACCCTGCTACCACAAAAAGCATCGCTGCTATTTTTATTTGTTTCATTCGTAATTAATTATTTACAGTGACAAAATAGATTCTCAGTTTGGTTTTATAGTTTATTCCGTTGTCTCCGAAATATACCCTGTCTACAGAGGTCGAATAATTGGAAGACACCGTAAATATCAGCGCATTCTCATTGAACGCAGTGAGTTCCATCTGGCTCTTCACAAAAGCGGTTACGTCCAGTGTATATCGCGTATCTCTGCCGAGATCTTTATCTAATGCCAGAACAGCTTTGCTGCTGAGCTGACCATATATATTGTTCTTTTTATCGGCCAGGTAAACCTGCAGCGATGTTGGCAGTGGTTCTGTATCGCTATACGATTTACGGATGGGGTATACATCCAGTATGGCCTGTGTCATGTAAAAATTAGTATTCATTTTCAGGTCACGCAGATAAGGCATATCAATACGCAACTCTAGGCCGGCACCGGCCTGCAGATAGGATTCATCATCGGTTATCGTTTGACTCAGTCGCTCATCTGTGTTCTTCAGTGAGGTGAGTTTTGTAGTCAACCGGTTTGCATGGATATTGGTATATACAATGTTGGAAGTGGATGCAGGAAACGCTATATATTTCTCTTTGATGGGCGTTACACTTTTATCGTAATAGTATAGGCGCATTTCCGGTGTAATGTTAAAACCCACCAGGCTGGTTGACACGGTAGTGTCCGGAAGTATAGCAAGACCTCTTAGGTAGCGGAGAAAATTCGTAGAGTTTGTTATCTGCTCACTATCGCTGGTGGCCATCTTAAACAGTTCCTGCCCAAAATCATCCGAGAGTTTGATCACCACGGAATCTGTACGATGCGGCAGCGCCTGGAAAGTTACGCTACCCAGGGGTGTCTCATTTATCTTGAATGTTTTATCACTGAATAACTGGTTGTTCTTGTCGAGCGTCATCTCTTCTGTAACAGCATGAACACGCAGCGTCATACTCTGTGCAGTATCATAATAGTAATACTTGTCGTACTTCAATACCATCACAAGATTTTCGTATGATATATTATCTACATACTTCAGCGTTACATCCGATGAGGAAGAAGGTGTTACCTGAAAATAGGCAGAGGCAGTAAGGCGTCCGAGCTTATCATCGGCATGCGACCCCAACAGAAGGCGGGTGCCACCGTTGGTAGTAAGGTCTTCCACTTTTATGGTAGACAGCTTCACCGTTGACGAATCCATAAATGCATAGTCGAGCGCACCTTCATTAAAGAAGTCTGTTCCAACCTCCGAAGGAGAATCAGCACTGCACGACACCATCATCGCCCAAACAGTTAAAACAAAAAGAAATTGCCTCATGCAAAAAGGTCTCCGAGGGCAAAAGAAGTTTGTTCGCGGTGTTTCCTGAAATGAATGAGACAACCTCCGTTAATTCATCTACGAATGCTAATGCCATTCAAACCTCTCACCTTGTCCTTTTGTCGTGGACATCCTTTTTTACTTTATAATCTGCTTATTTAAAGCCTTTTACAGGCTTTACAAAGTATTCATGAAACATGTACGCAAATAGATCGGCAAAAAATACGGCTATGTAGTTTCATTGGGCGCGGTGGTCGCTAATTCTTGTTGAGGCAAAATGCCCTGCCGAAGTTGCACGATCAATAAAGCTGCTATGTTGAGATTGACCCAGATTCTGATTGTCGGAATGATCTTGTTTGCCCAGATTACGACTCAGGCACAAAATATATTCAACTCTCCGTATTCAGTATATGGTGTAGGGATGATTAACAACCGTACCTCTTCGCTTAACAGAGCCATGGGCGGTGTGGGTATCGGTGTACAAGATGATTATAACCTAAACCCGGTAAACCCGGCTTCATATGGCGCCATTTCTACACCTATCACCCATATATATGAGATCGGTTTATATGTAGAGTCTAATCGCTATCGTTCCAACCAGAGTACAGATTCGAAATCTACCGGTGGTATCAACAACATTAATTACTGGTTCAAATTCTCGAAGTGGTGGTCTGCCTCGGTAGGATTGGCTCCCTATAGCAGTGTAGGTTACAAGATCAATACCGCGCGCGACCTCGGAGCATCTTCTAATGTAAACTATACTTATAGCGGCAGTGGCAACCTTAACCAGTTATACCTGGGCAATGCCTTTAACGTTGTAAAGAATCTTTCACTCGGTGTAAACATAGCGTATGTGTTTGGCAGCACGACCAAAAGCGAAAGTATAGATCTGTCCACACAATCACTTACCTATCAAAACCAGGTTGTTGCCCACAAAGCCGATGTTGATTTCGGAGCACAGTACCGGTTCAATTTTAAAAAGCGAGCTTTGGTAGTAGGTGTTGTTTATGATGATGGTATTACTTTTCACGGCAAGCAAAAGAGTTCTTTGTACGACTCGAATGCTGATACTCTCACCTCTGCTACAGGCAAGAAGCTTACGTACAAGCTCCCTATGTCTGCCGGTATAGGAGTGGGATTGCACTCAAGACTTTCGGTTCTCGCTGCTGACTTACGGTATACCAAATGGACTTCTGCTAATTTCTCTGACCAGGAACTTGTATTCCAGGATACCTGGAAACTTTCGGCAGGTTATTTATACAAGGGCAATCCGAATGCGGAAAGTTACTTTGGACTTGCTTCGCTTCGTGCAGGATTTTATGTGCAGCAATATCAACTCAAACTTGATGGCACCAGTTTTCCTTCCTGGGGGCTTTCTGGCGGAGTTTCGCTTCCGGTGTTTGATGGTAAATCGGCTGTTAACCTCACGTATTCATACGACAGACTGGGCACTACTACCAATGGCCTGATCCTGCAGAACTCACAAAAGATTATGATCGATGTGGTGATTCGCGACCTGTGGGGTATAAAACGTAAATTCGATTAATCTGAAGTTGCGGCAGATCGTCTGCAACATAATCTCTGCCATATAGAGGTATATATACTGGTTCACTCACTCGTGATCGCGTTCTGAATCTACCCGGATAATCCCTAAAAGAAAAACCGGTGATGCTATATTGCACCACCGGTCTGTAATGTTAGCGTTGTAATTTGAATCTTGTTTTCTGGTTGCCCACCATCAGTGTGAAGTAGCCATCTTCCAGCAACTGCTCGCCATGTTTATTCGGGAATGTAAGATGCTCCAGCGGACGAATGGTGAATGTAAACGTCCTGGACTCTCCTGGCATGATGAGTTCTTTTTCGTAATACTTCAGGTCGCGCACAGGTCGTGATATACTGGCGACTTCATCGTGCAAAAACCATAACACAGCCTCTTTACCTTCGCGGGCACCTGTATTTTTTACGGTTACACTTGCTTTGATCTCGGCATTATCACTTGTCAATACAGAATCGCTTAGCGTAAGACCGCTATATTCAAATGTAGTATAGCTCAATCCCGTTCCAAATGGCACAAGGGCTATCGGGTTTTCAATCTCATGCGCCAACAGTATTTCACTAATCTTATGGTTGTGCGGTAGCAGGCGATTTACAGCATACGGATAATTGAAGCTCATCTTGGCACTTGGATTTACTTTACCACTGATAATTTCAGCGATAGCCTGTGCTCCTTCAAAACCCGGAAGCCCTGCAAACAATGCAGCTTTACATCCAGGGTATATTTTAGTAATAACGCGAGGACGTCCGCTGATCATGACAAGGATCACCGGTTTACCGGTAGCTTGTGCTGCTTTAATCAATTCCACCTGGTCGTCCGGCAAACTAATATCTTGTATACTTCCAAAGCCTTCTGCATAAGGCATCTCTCCCGCACAAACTATAATAGCACTTGCTCCTGCTGCTTTCGCTTTTATCTCTGCAGCATTTACTGCCAATGAAACCTGACTGCCGGCAAACTCTTTTTTCAATGCACCAAAAACTGTGAGCATATCTTTGGGATATATACTCTCATCATTCGCCATCCAACGGAGGGTCCACCCGCCAGCAAGTGGTCTTTTCAGATCTGCGGTTGGGCCGGTTACAAGTATATTCTTTCCGGCAGCAAGCGGCAGTATATTTTCGTTCTTCATCAGCACGATCGATTCCCGCGCGGCTTCCAGTGCTTTTGCTTTATTCTCGGCAGAACCAACACGATTAAACCGGTCGTTGCGCGGTAGTGGATTTTCAAACAAACCCAATTCGAGTTTCAGGCGGAGTATACGTGCTACAGAAAGATCGATGCGTTCTTCACTGATTTTTCCTTCTGTTACCAGCTCGCGCAGATAATCA
>NZ_DATCSD010000105.1:0-3199 GCF_036568665.1 Ohtaekwangia sp.
AACGACACAACTAAATGCTAACCATGAAGATTAACTGGTTTTATATACTCACGGCAGCCATGTTCACAGCGTTGCTGTTTATTACTGCAATATATTTCAAAGGATCGGGTCACGCTTCGGTAGGCATTGCTTACTCACGGGGGTATAAGATCAGCATCGAGCGTGCCGCGCAGGTAAAAAGTATAGCAGTGGTACCCGGGCAGGAAGTAAAAGCCGGAGATATACTGGTAACGCTGGTGAGTGATGAGCTTGAAATGGAGATCAAAAAACTCTCCGGGCGCATCAGCATTCTACGCTCCGAATACCAGGAGAAAGAAACGCTTGCTTCGGCCGATATAGCCTATATCCGGGCGCAGCGCGATATTGCTGTAGGCGAAGTGGATGCAGACATCACTGAAACACAAAGCGAGCTCTCGCTCAACCAGCAACTGGCAAATGAATATACCGGAGCACTCGACTCTGCGCATACCCGGCCCGTTGCAGAAAAGATACAGGCGCTGAAACTACAACGCAATAATCACAGGAAAGCAGCCGAGCAGCAATTGCAAAACGTACAGCTCAACCAGATGGCAACACAACGCTCACTGGAAAACCAGGTGCATGTACTCGAACAGGAACTGGCGTTACTTCTGGCGGAACAGAAAAACCTTACCCGCTATGCAGCAGCTGATGGCGTAGTAGAAACGGTATTCATGAAGGAAGGCGAACAGGTAAATGCCTATACACCGCTCCTCTCGGTAAATCCTGCGCATCCATCTACGGTAATCAGCTATTTAACAGGTCGCAAGAACGGGCAACACATTGGTACACCGGTAACAGTATCCTCATACGATCATCCTGATCTATTCTCTGCCGGGCACATCATTGGTTATGGCTCCGTAGTAGAGTTGCCTGAAATTTTACAGAAGTCCACCGCAGTAAAAGCATTTGGTCGCGAAGTATTTATTGAGATCGATGCTGTAAATGATTTTGCCGCCGGTGAAAAAGTATTGATCCGGTAAATATGAAAAGATTCATTGCGCCATTTACCGGTATATCTTTGCTGTTCACCTATAGTACAACACTATTGGCACAGGTAACTATATCAGAGTTCCTGTTGTCAACACGGCAGGATAATATACAGCAAAGTTATAGCAACCAATTAAGTTACCTGCAGGAGAAGCCCTATACACTATCGCCTATTCAGAAAGTTGAATTTCGGATGAAGGATAAAGAACTGTCCACCGATCAGCAGCGATATGGCGTGCGCATCAGTCCTGCTAACCCGTGGGAGTTGCATAATACCAATCAATACTTTCGTCATTATCAAACATCGCTTTCCTTAGAAAAAGAGCTTGCGTTGAAGGAAGCTTTACACCAGCGCTATAGCAACATCATCACGTATTTATACCTGTACGAACTGAAGAAGCTGCAACAAGAGCAGCATGACCTTGTACAAACGCAGCTTGCTATTTTAGAGAAACAATCAGCCAGCCGGTATTTTGATGCTGATGAATATACCGACCTGCAATTATTACTATTGGAGAAAACAGTTTTATTGGAAGAGTTATCACTGGATATACTCGATCACCGGCAATCAGTTAATGAAATATACCCGGCAGCAACCGGCAAAGAATTACACTGGGTATACGAATCCATCATTACACCGGACCAAATAGAACGGCAACTCGATAGCCTACAACTGATCGTACATACCGCCACGTTGCTGATATACCGCCAGCAGAAAGTAAAGCTCGCAGCCAGCGAGTATAAATTAGTGAAGTCGAACATCAACATTGGTTTTGTACAAACCGAGTTCGATAAACAAAACGCAGAGAAACAAAACAACCCGGTAAATATTTCTCTCGGAGTTACACTGCCCATTACCAATCCAAACAAAGGCAGTATGACCAAACGGAAACTCGAAATGATCGAAGCCGAATATGAGCTGAAAGAAACGCAGCATCAAACCGCAACTACACGCGATCGACTGGCAGACAAGCTATATGCGATGCTTGCGCAATATACCGGACTACACCAACGGATAGATGAGTGGCAACACAGCAGTCTGGCCGGTACGTTGAGTACACTGAAGGGAAGTGACCCGCGTGTGTTTATACAATTTCAGGCAAGCACCAGTAAACTGAAAGTACTGGAAGTGAAATTAAAGCGCGATATCCTGTCAACCTATATTGCTTACCTGAACGCATCCGACAGGCTACAGCAACCACCTCTATGCAATTACCTTTCGGCAGCGCATCAGCCACTGGAATGAAATATCGGTCGCAGGCATCTCGCTGATCTCTCCCGGAACGTCCTATCATTTTCCCGTTTCATCTACTTTTAAAATAGGAGTCGCATAGCCTTACTACTATTGTTTGACGAATTGAATTAGTATGAAGAGCATCCATGTATTGATCCTGTTTGGTATGATGTCGTATAGTGTGCGTGCGCAGGAATTTTCAGATCGCCAGAAGTGGAACGACCTGTTGCAAGTGGCCAGCACACAAACTTTTCCGTATGCAGGCAAAATCGGTTTGGCGCAGAACAGTCCGAATCCTTTTTCACGAACAGAGTCCACAACGATTCGCTACCAGGCAACGGATATAGCGGATGCCATGATCGTTGTGTACGACAATATCTCCAAAGAAAAAGTACTGGTGCTAAACGACCTTGAAAATATAGGAGCTATTACCATCAACGGCAATCAACTTCCCAAGGGCACATATATATACGCGCTGTTTGTAAACGGACGCATTGCCGAAAAGAAGAAGATGGTTATAACTGACTAACGATATTCTGCGTTGCCTGCGGGGAGCTCTTTCTCTGTATTTGTATTCTTGCGGGCTCGCAGATTTTTCTATACCCGAACCCCACCATATTTACTCTTGCAATCCTGACTCGCAGGAAAATTCAGTTTGCTGTTTTTTATTACATCACCTGTGAAGATTTTTCAGGATTGAAAAGGATATAGCCGAACGATTTTATCTTTACGCATCGTTGGAGAAAACTCCGGCATTTGTTTTGAATAACAATAAACATGTAACTTTTTAATCAGACTCACCATGTATGCGTGGCAACAACTCCGCAGCATGTTTTAAAACCACGATTATCTATTATGAAAAAACAATTTATTTTCCTGCTCAGCCTCGTTCTGTTGTGTCAAGTCGGAACAGCGCAAATCTCCCTCGACAAACTGAAGAAAGCTGTAACCACCGGA
>NZ_DATCSD010000106.1:0-14754 GCF_036568665.1 Ohtaekwangia sp.
TCAGAGTATGCGCTTGGTGTGTTTGGTGCGTGCTATAAGTTTGCTATACTCATGAACCTGGCTATACAGGCATTTCGCTATGCAGCAGAACCATTCTTCTTTTCTAACGCATCCGATAAAAATTCACCTCAGCTTTTTGCCCGAGTTAATCATTACTTCATAATTGTTTGTTGTTTCCTGCTGCTGTGCGTGAGCATCAACCTGGATATACTCAAACTTTTTTTAAAGCGTGAAGCCTACTGGCAAGGGCTTGATATCGTGCCTGTACTTTTGCTCGGATACCTGTTTCTCGGTGTATACTATAATCTTTCTGCGTGGTTCAAGCTTACCGATAAAACGTATTACGGCACCGTTATCACCATCAGCGGAGCTGTGCTCACGATTGTTGCCAACTATATTCTTATTCCCATAGCTGGGTATATGGGCTCAAGCTGGGCAACGTTTATATGTTACTTCTGGATGATGGCTGTGTGCTATATACTCGGACAGAAATACTATCCGATCCCCTACCGGGTTACAGCAGGATTGGCATACATTTTTATTACAACCGCTATCGTTTACATAGTACAAGCTATAACAATAGAAAATCAATGGATCGCCACCAGTTTTCATGCACTCGTTATTGTGTTATATATCTTAACAGTTTTTTTACTCGAAAGAAAATCATTCAAACAAGTCTTGCACTGATTTTTGATTATTTTGCCACGCGAATATTGGCGAATCAGTTTTCTGCCGGTAAACTTTAACCAATCAACCTCTCTATGAATATCATTATACCCATGGCGGGCCTAGGTAAACGGTTACGTCCGCATACCCTTACGGTTCCCAAGCCATTACTACCGATAGCAGGTAAACCCATCGTTCACCGTTTGGTTGAAGATATAGCGAAAGTATGTCCTGAGAAAATAGATACTATCGGGTTCATCATTCACCCGAGCTTTGGTAAAGAAGTAGAAGAAAGTTTGAAAGCTATAGCCAAAGAAGTAGGTGCTGTTGGCAAAATATACTATCAGGAAACTGCCCTCGGTATATCGCATGCATTGCTCTTTGCAAAAGAATTGTTCACCGGAAAAATCATTGTCGCTTTTGCTGATACGTTATTCAAAGCAGAGTTCAAACTTGACACAACGAAAGATGGCATAATCTGGGTACAGCGTGTAGAAGATCCTTCTCAATTCGGGGTGGTAAAACTCAACGACAAGAATGAGATTACTGATCTAGTAGAAAAACCCTCTTCATTTGTATCAGACCTGGCTATTATCGGTATATATTTCTTTAAAGATGGAGAAGCACTTGCCATAGAAATGCAACACCTTATTGATAACGACATCAAAGAAAAAGGCGAGTATCAATTTACTTCAGCATTGCAGGGACTGAACCGAAAAGGCGCCAAGCTTATGACGGGTGAAGTAACGGAATGGCTTGACTGTGGCAATAAAAATGTAACCGTACAAACCAACGCCCGATACCTGGAATTTATTAAAGATCAGAAACTTGTATCTGACAAAGCTAAGATTGTAAACGCTGTGATTATTCCGCCCTGTTATATCGGAGCAGGTGTTGTTATTGAAAATTCGGTTATAGGTCCACATGTTTCCGTTGGTGAAAATTCGCGTATTACTGATAGCCGGATAACCAACTCCATCATCCAGAAAGACGCTGTTGTCTCCCGGGCGATACTTGATAATAGCATGTTAGGGAATTTCGCTATTTTTGAAGGCTCATCGCTTGATCTAAGCGTAGGCGACTTCAATACAATAGCGTGATATCAACTAGAACCAATATTGTCGTTTATACCGGGCTGATCGTGATGTTGCTGGCATCATTCCCCAGTTATAGTCAGCGAAAAAAGAAGCCACAAGACGAAGCCCAGGCATCGGGTATCAAGCTACGCGAAGCTGAATTTTACTTTACAGAGGGCGAAAAATTTTTCATCCTGGAAGATTACGCCAAAGCACTGCTATACTACCAGCGCACACTGGAGATTACACCTGAAAATGCAACTGTACATTATAAAATAGCCGAGGTACTCTCCCGCAGCAGTAAACAGGAAGACTTGCAGAAAGCTGCTTATAGCATTGAAAATGCTTTGAGGTTCGAAAAACAGAACAAATACTTTTACCTGCTGGCAGCAAACATATATAGCGGCCTTACCCGATTCGATAAAGCTGCTGAAACATACGAAGCACTTCTTCGAGAAGTGAAAGGCAGCGAAGAATATCTATACGAACTGGCCGCTATCTATCAATATGCCAGTAAACCAGACGAAGCCATTAAAGTTTATAACCGCGCTGAAAGTATACTCGGCATCAACGAAATCTCCTCTATTCAGAAACAGCGTTTATACCTGGAGCAGGGTAAAACAAAGGAAGCTATAGCCGAGGGAGAAAAACTTATCAATGCTTTTCCGGATGAAGAGCGCTACATCATGGGCTTTGCCGAAGTGCTTTCTCAAAAAGGCTTACGGGTTGAAGCAATCAAATACCTGGAGAAATTCGTGCAGCAAAATACAGAAGCCAGCAATGCAAAAATGTTATTGGCCGGACTCTATCGCGAAAATAATCAGGAAGAAAAAAGCAGGCCCCTGTTATTGAATTTATTTGACGACCCTACTGTTGAGCTCACCAGTAAATTGATCATGCTGGGCACCTACAACACCGAACTCGGACAACAGAAGGCGCGAAATATACACGATGCAGAATCAGAAGCATTCATATTTACTCTTTTCCAAAAGCTCGAAAAAAATTATAGCGAAGATCCGCGGGTACATATCGTAGGTGGAGACTTATATCTCTCTACCGGCAAGAACCGCGAAGCACAGAAAGAATATACCCGGGCCATCGAACTCGGTAATGTGAATTTTGAAGTGTGGGAGAACCTGCTATACCTGGAAACACAATCCGACCAATGGGACAATGTGATCAAGCACGCTGACCAGGCACTTGAAATTTTCCCGAACCAGGGAATGATCCACTACTTCAATGGCTATGCACAACTACGCAAGCGTAACTATGCCGAAGCAATTGTTTCGCTGGATCAGGCTAAACGTTTGTCGTCTTCTAACCCCACAATAGTCAGCGAGATCAATGGTATGTTAGGCGATGCCTATAATGCCAACAAGGATTACGAAAAATCTGACAAGGCCTATGATGAAGCACTGGCATTCAATCAGGAGAACAATACTGTATTAAATAATTATAGTTATTACCTCGCCCTGCGCAAAACCAATCTCGAAAAGGCAGAACGTATGGCATCGTTGTTGATCAAAAACAATCCCGATAATCCAACATTTCTCGATACATATGCTTGGGTTTTATACATGCGCGAGAAATACAAAGATGCACGTAAGGCAATTGAACGAGCCATTAGCACCGGCAAGGCAACGGCTACACACTTTGAACATTATGGCGATATTCTTTTTAAGTTAGGCGATGTAAATGGAGCCGTGCAACAATGGGAGAAAGCCCGTGGATTAAATGCCAACAGTGAAATCTTAAACAAGAAAATTGCGAACCGGAAGATCTATGAATAAACGTCTTTATTTTTTGCTCATCTGCTTATCCATTCTGGCGATGGCGTGCAGCAAAAAAATTACTTCTCCACTGATTACGAATGTACCTGTCAATAAACCTTCTCTCTCCATTGAAGAAATAGATTTCGAATATTTTCAGGGCAAAGCGCGCATGGTACTGCGTGATGCTAACAAAGAACGCGAAGTAAAAGCCAACATCCGCATACGAAAAGACAGTGTTATCTGGATGGTGTTCTCTGTGCTGGGCGTGCAGGGTGGCAAAGCGTTGATCAACAAAGATTCTATCACTATACTCAGCAATGTGGATAAAGAATTTTATGTATTTGAATATCCTGAACTCTCCAAGCGATATAATTTCCCGATCGACTATAATGTTATTCAGGATGCCATGCTGGGCAACTTAATTACCGAACGGCAGGAGTCTGATAGTATAGCACAAGAGCCTTCGGTATTTTTACTCAAACAACATTCGGGCTCTGTAGACGTTACCAATTTTATAAATGCTGCCAGCAGAAAAATAGAAAAGGTAGAGATGAAGCAGTCGAACACCAACAATACACTGACGCTCAACTACTCTAACTTTCAACCGGTGGGCGATAAAGTATTTCCGTATAACGGTACCATCAACCTGTTTTACCAGGCAGTAAGTGGCTTACTGAATACAACTATTATCTTTGAGTACAACAAAGCCGAAGTGAGTGATAAAAGACTCAAGTTTCCGTTCGACATTCCCAAACGCTATGAGCGCAGGTAAATATACCTTCGTATTTTTTTTACTCACGGTTTGTTTGTTTCCGGCCGTAGCGCAAAAATCAAAAAGTCAGGTTCAGAAAGAGCAACTCCAAAAAGAGAAGCAACAGAGTCTGGAAAAGATCAAGGAAACGGAAAAGATACTTTCTGAAACTTCTACCAAAAAGAAAAACTCTGTTGGTGAATTGAATGCCGTGAAGCAACGCATTCGCGAGCAGGAACAACTCATCACTTCTATAAAAGGAGAAGTGTCCATTCTCGATTCGGAGATCGGAGAAAACAACGACATCATTCGTGCATTGGAAGAAGACCTTCGGAAATTGAAGAAGGAATATGCTTCCATGCTCTTTGCAGCACAGAAGGCAAACAACAGCACTACACGCTTAACATTTCTTTTCTCTGCAGAATCGTTTGATCAGTTGATCATGCGCCTGCGCTATATGGAGCAATATTCTGAAACGCGTAAGCTGCAGGCCGATCAGATTTTAAAAGTTGCCGAGGCATTGGGAGGACAAGTGCGTGAGATTGAAGTACGCAGAACACAAAAGAACACACTGCTTACCGAAGAAGAAAAAGAAAATGAAAGTCTGGATGGCCTTCGTAAAAAACAAAACTCCATTGTAAAGTCGTTGGAGAAAGAAGAGAAAAAACTCAAGAAAGATCTGGAGGCATCCAAGAAAGCAGTGGCCGAACTTGATAAGTTGATTGAAGACATTATTCGTGAAGAAGCAGAACGTGCAGCACGCTCTTCTAAAAAAACAACGGAGGCGGTAGTGGCCCTGTCATCATCGTTCGAACAGAACAAGAATAAATTTCCGTGGCCTGTATCTTCCGGATTTGTGTCACAAAAATTTGGAAGACAAAATCACCCGGTATTAAAAGGTATAATTATTAACAATAACGGAGTAAACATTCAGACAAAAGAAGATGAAAAAGTAAAATGCATCTTCGATGGAGAAGTCAGTCGCATCGCGTTCATCCAAACCATGGGCAACACGGTTATCATCAAGCATGGCGATTACCTGACGGTATATGCAGGTTTGAAAGAAGTCTTTGTAAGATCAGGACAAAAAGTTTCTACCAACCAGGAGATCGGCAAAGTTTTCTCCAATACCGATGGTGTATCCGAGTTACGATTCCAGATATTCAAGAACACCACAGCACTTGATCCGCAGAATTGGCTCAAGAATATGTAAGCTCTCGTTTTAAAAAAGTCAAGGGTTTGCTTGATTGTCATAGCAGGAGAATGTAATTTTTCATAAAGCATTCTGCGTTGTAACAGAATGCCCCATGTTTGCTAAATCCCTCCCCGATATGAGCAAATTAACGTTGATGCAAGAACCGTTCGTCCATATATTGTTGGATACCACCACCAATCTGATCATTGCAAAATGGAACGGCTTCTTAAAAGGTGAAGACGTCCGCAAAGGTTGCTCGCTATTGATGGACTATATACTTGATAAGAATCTGAAAATTCACATGAGCGATCATCGCCAGCTCAAGATACTTTCAAAGGAAGTTCAAAGTTATCTGGTAAACGAATGGTTTCCGCAGGCAGAGCAGGCAGGCTTGCAAAAAATAGGAGCCATTGTTGCCGACGATGTATTTGCAGCAGCAACTGTAAACAAAGTAAACAGTGAAGCACATGTAGGCGCATTGCGAATCAACATGTTCAACTCAGAAACAGAGTGCGAAAAGTGGTTATTGCAATCCGGCCGGTAGAGCTACCGTTGTAAACACACTCAACAGATTCAGAAAAATAAAAAGAGACTTGCCGGGACACTAATCATAATCACCCGTAAGAAATCAGTAATGTGCTTTTTACTTTCACTTTATAGCAATTCACCTTTTGTGATAACACACAAGCAAAACACTTCTGCATAAACTGCCGATAACACTTAAAATTCTCCCGGTTAATCAATTAAATCTCTATTAGATTTCAGCCCTACAGCATGGTTAGCTGGTCGAAAAACTATAAAACAGGCACAAATGAGGCTAACCATTTACAAATCACCATTTTTACGCTTAAATCTCACTTAAACCACTCGCACTGCCTCGTTTGATCGTACCATTTTTTGCCCTACTTTTGTCATTCGACTAAATTATAAAGCCATGAACGCTACATTATTGTTTCTCAGTGGGGTTGGTTTCCAGGAAATTCTTCTCATTGGTCTTTTCGTGCTTGTATTCTTCGGAGCCAAGAAAATACCTGAATTCATGAAAGGTCTTGGTAAAGGCGTGAAAGAATTTAAAGACGCTGTAAAAGACGTTAAGAAAGAAGTTGAGGACGCTGGCTCTGCCGGTAAAATTGAAGACGGTAAATAGTGTTGAAAACATACGCTACATTTCGCGAAATCCAGCACGATCTGCAGCACGGCACCATTACCTGTCAGCAGCTTGTACAACATCACCTCGACAACATCAGGAAGAAAGCACATCTCAACGCATTTTTAAGTGTGTTTGAGAAAGAAGCGCTTGATCGTGCTGCGGTTGTCGACAAAAAAATCAAGGAAGGTAAAGCAGGAAAATTAGCCGGCCTTGTGGTCGGACTGAAAGATGTACTTGCCTACCAGGATCATCCTCTGCAGGCCAGCAGCCGTGTGCTCGATGGTTTCATTTCACAATTCAATGCTACCGCTGTTCAGCGTTTGCTTGATGAAGATGCTATCATTATCGGCCGCCAGAACTGCGATGAGTTTGCCATGGGATCTTCCAATGAAAACTCCGCATTCGGCCCTGTGTTGAACGATGCCGACAACACCCGTGTACCGGGAGGTTCGTCCGGAGGTTCTGCAGTGGCAGTGCAGGCAGATATGTGCCAGATATCGCTTGGTTCAGACACCGGAGGTTCGGTGCGCCAACCGGCAGCTTTTTGTGGATTGGTAGGATTGAAGCCTACCTATTCGCGCATCTCTCGCTTTGGATTGATCGCCTACGGCTCATCGTTCGACTGTATCGGAATTTTTGGTAAATCGGTAGAAGATGTAGCACTTGTATTGGAGATCATTGCCGGAGCTGATGAAGCTGACAGCACCGTATCTCGCAAGCCGGTTCCTTCATATACATCGGCACTTACACAAAGCAATGGCAAGCCTTATAAGGTAGCGTATATCCGGGAGATCGATTCCTCTGAAGGATTACAACCCGAGATACGCGATGCTATAAAAACAAAACTGGAACAGATCAAAGCTGCTGGTCATTCAGTAGATGTGATAGACTTCCCGTTACAGGAGTATGTGTTGCCAACATACTATATTTTGGCAACGGCAGAAGCCAGCTCAAATCTGTCGCGCTACGATGGCGTTCGCTACGGTTATCGCAGCAAGAATGTAACAGACCTGAGCTCGCTCTATAAGAAAAGCCGTTCAGAAGGATTTGGCAAAGAAGTACAACGCCGTATTCTTCTTGGGACATTCGTACTCAGTGCGAGTTACTATGATGCTTACTATACAAAAGCACAAAAGGTAAGACGCATTATCCGGGAAAAGACAAAAGAGATTTTCAAGCAATACGATTTTATTGTGATGCCCATTACACCAACTACAGCGTTCAAGTTAGGTGAGCACACAGATAATCCGCTTGAAATGTACTTGGCAGATTTATTTTCCGTTCAGGCTAATGTAGCGGGCGTGCCTGCTATAGCTGTGCCCTGCGGACAGGATAACCAGGGATTGCCCATCGGACTGCAACTTGTTGCGGATGACTTTGAAGAATCAAAACTTTTACATTTTTCAAACGCATTACTAACCATGAACTGACATGAGAAGAACATTTCTCTTTGCAGCTTTCATCACTTTTTCAACTTTATCGTATGGTCAGGTTGCTCAAATACAGCCCGACTCAGTAGTGGTGGATTCTCTCGAAATAGCAACAGCAGAAGAAGAAATGCTGTATAAAGAAGACACAGCAGATTTTATCTACTATGCGCTTCCTACTGAACTCGAATATATACCTGGCGATGATGATCCGGCTATCATTCAGGATCGTCTGGCCTGTATCGAGAAGAACATTCCGCTACACTATAATGATCGAATCCATGCTTTCATTAATTACTTTACGGTAAAAGACCGTGAGTATACCAAGATGATCATGCGCAGGAAGAATTTGTACTTCCCGATCTTTGAAAAATACCTGGCTAAATATGGCTTGCCCGATGAGTTGAAATATCTCTCCATCATCGAATCAGGCCTTAACCCGCGCGCAATATCCAGAGCACGCGCAGTGGGTCTGTGGCAGTTCATGTCGGCTACCGGTAAATATTATGGTCTGCACAATGACTGGTTCATTGACGAACGTATGGATCCGGAGAAATCAACCGAGTCTGCTTGTCGCTATCTGCGCGACCTGCACAATATGTTCAATGATTGGGAACTTGCTCTTGCTGCCTATAATACCGGCCCGGGCAATGTAAAGCGCGCTATCCGCAAGTCAGGTTATAAGCGTTCTTTCTGGGAAATATACTCTCACCTGCCACGCGAAACCCGCTCGTATGTTCCACAGTTTGTAGCCATTACATATGCTATGAATTACCTGGACGAGCATAACTTTTACGATGAAGGCGAAGAGATGCTGGTAACATCAGATACTATACATGTAAAGAACTACCTGCACTTCGAAACATTTGCCGGTCTTACCAATGCGTGTCTCGAAGATCTGCAACGCCTCAATCCTTCTATTCAGCATAACGCATTGCCACAAACCAGCAAGCTATATACCTTGTATGTTCCGAAGGAATCAAAAGAAATACTGCTGTTAAATCGCGCTTCCATCCTTGATTCTGCTTCTAAAATCGGCAAGAACGAGTTAATGGCACTTGCCAAGAACAGTGAAGGCAGCACTTACGGCCGCGACCGCATTGTATATAAAGTACGCAATGGCGATGTGCTCGGATCTATAGCGATGCGTCATGGTGTGCGTGTAAATGATCTGAAGAAATGGAACAACCTGAGAGGTAATACCATTCGTATAGGTCAGCGCCTCAACATCTGGCAACGCGGAAGCCGTTCGTCTTCAACTGCAGTAATGGCATCAGCTCAAACATCATCTCCGGTACCAGTGCCTGATTCAAAAACATATACTGTACAACCTGGCGATACCCTGTGGCATATATCACGCAAGTTCGAAGGCCTGACCGTTGAAAAGATCAAAACCATGAACAACCTGGGCAACACTAAACTTCAGCCCGGACAGAAGTTGATCATCGGTATATAATCAGAAGTGATAGGCTGAAAGCGTAAAGTTTAAAGCTCAAAGTATAAAACAAAAAAGCTCAGCAGGTTGCTGAGCTTTTTTTGTTTTATACTTACGGTGCCAGGTATATACTCTTAATATCTACTTACGACATTTATCATTATTTTTTTCTGCGTTAATCTGCTCCCGATAGCTTCGGGGACGCGGGAGATTTTTTTTAGAAGCGTGCATTGCGCCACAGATCTATCACTTCATACCAGGTTTGCGTAAATTTCTTATCGCGGATCATTACATAATTATCCGGATCGAATAAGGTTGGTGACTTCACAAAGTCAA
This sequence comes from Ohtaekwangia sp., assembly GCF_036568665.1. Classification (GTDB taxonomy): domain Bacteria; phylum Bacteroidota; class Bacteroidia; order Cytophagales; family Cyclobacteriaceae; genus Ohtaekwangia. The sequence goes on from NZ_DATCSD010000106.1 coordinate 9,809, forward strand.
AAGATACTTTAAAGCCGCTGTTCTTATAATTCCACGTTTCGCGATCAGCAAATTTATATACCTCATCCGGCAAGCCGAATACGATATAGATCATACCACGGTCCGTCTTCCAGCCTTCCTTATACGAAGTAAAAAACTGGTTTGCCAACTCCACCCTCCTGAAATATGTGCGCATAAATTGCTTGGCCCGCTCCGTATCTCCGGTAATACTCAGAATAACTTTATCAAAAGCCTTCTTGTCACCCTTCGCTTGTTTCAGTCGGTCGTATTCCTGGCGGGTACATACATAAATAAATGGATCCGCCAGACTTTCCAGCTTGGTGAGTCGCGGGTAATCATGTTGCACACGAAAGGCAAACCCTTCTGAAGAAGTTGTATCGTGCTGCACTAAATATAGGCCCTGGTTAACAAACGATATATCCTGGTCTGGCTGTATCACGAATGTTGAATCAACCTTCAGAATAGGGGCGACTTTCCCTAATGCTTCCGAGAAAGCCGGGTTCGCTGCCGGAAATGTATCACGATAATGCGATACTATAAGCGGGGTACTGCCACCCTGCACACGATACGGTTTATCGCCTTTTATATAGGGCACCAGTACTATACCTCCATCCGCTGTTAACCATCCGTTAACCGGATATTTAGGATCTAGTACACGGTAATAAAGCCATGCCTGCTTGGCGGAGACACTTACTACTTTCGCTACAAGTAACTGAACCGATGCTGATATTGGCACGCGAAGATTACCTTCTCTGTTGGGAGAAGGAGTGCTGATCGTCACGCCATCTTTATCGCTCAATCCTGTGCGTGTAGACCATTCAATGGTAAGTTCGGAAACCAGTGTATCGCGAAGCTGCACTTTGTAAAAAACATCCCAGGTATCAGCCTTGCGCACCAGCCGGATGTCCAGCGTAACAGGCTGCGAAGGATCGTAGAGATAACTATAATTAAGATCGCGAAGGGTCTGCGCGTAGGATACTGACCCCAGAAAAACAAACAGTAATACAAATCGCTTCATTGGATGAAAATAATATAAAAGTACGAGGAACGAAGAAGGAAGTTTCTAATTCAATAGCCTCTTCAATTCTGTTAAACACCGGTTGTACCTCGCAAATACGTCCTTATCTTTGCGGCCGATATGGCTAAAGTATACACAACCGAAATTACCAGCGAGCAGATAGCTTCCGATAATCCTATCCACCAACGCTTATTCAAAGCGTATGTTGTAGCCAAAGACTATATCCAGGGTGATGTGCTCGAAGTAGGTTGCGGTGAAGGCCGCGGTATTGCCACCATGCTGCCGCTCTCCAAAAGCTTTACAGCCGTAGACAAGATCAAACCCGTTATTGACGAACTCCGTCAAACACATCCCTCCGGAAAATTCATCAGCATGAATATACCTCCGCTCTCCGGACTGGAGGATAACACATACGACAGCGTGGTAAGTTTCCAGGTGATTGAACACATTGAAAATGATTTTCTTTTTCTGAAAGAGATACACCGCGTGTTAAAGCCAGGAGGTATAGCCTTGATCACCACGCCTAATCGCAAGATGTCGCTTACACGCAACCCCTGGCATATACGCGAGTATCTTCCGCAGGAATTGAAATCACTCGCAGAGAAAATATTCGGTCATGCCGAGATGAAAGGCATTACCGGCAACCCTAAGGTAATGGCATACTACGAGCAGAATAAAAAATCAGTAGAGCGCATCACACGTTTTGATATACTCAAGCTGCAATATCGTTTGCCGGCTTCCGTACTGCGTCTCCCCTACGAGATACTGAATCGCTGGAACCGTAACAAACTTCAGTCATCCGACAACAAACTCGTTACCGATATACATCACGAAGACTATATCGTGGTGGACGATGCAACGGACGCGCTGGATCTTTTGCTTATCGTTCGGAAGTAGTTAACGGTTATCCGTTATTAGTATATCCGTTAACCGTGTGAGTGCAGTAAGATGTTCCCACCCTATTGACGATAAAGAAAATATACTCTTCATCAGAAGCAACAATACAGGCACGAAATAAATAGTCTTTCTTCTCCCTGCATGTTAGTATTTCCACTGATACCACGATTAACTATACACGAATCACGATTAACCTGTAACGAATAACGAAACACTCCCGCGCCTTTTAATCTCCATTCTTTTCCTTTACTTTCAGCAAATAAAAAAATCTCCGAATCAGTCCGATCAAATCAAATATCGCAGAAGATGAGTTGGTAAAGCGGTTGCAGGCTAAAGACCGTTCAGCGTTAGCGTATTTGTACGATCACTATGCCGGTGCACTTTACGGAGTTATATTCCGTATACTGAAAAAAGAAGCTATAGCCGAAGAAGTGCTGCAGGATGTATTTCTTAAAATATGGGATCGCTTTGATCAGTATGATCCTTCCAAAGGCAAGTTATTTACCTGGCTGTTGAATATTGCGCGCAACCAGGCAATCGATAAAACGCGTTCTCGTGAAATAAGCCAAGAGCGGAAAACCAGCGACATAGAAAATGTCGTAAGTAGAATTGAAAACGAGGACTACATTGAACAACGCATAGAAGGTATTGGTGTGAAGGACATTCTGAAAGACCTTCCGGAGGAGCAGAGATTTGTGGTGGAGTATTTATACCTGAAAGGATATACCCAATCGGAACTGGCTGAAGAATTTAATATTCCGTTAGGAACGGTGAAGACACGTCTTCGCCTGGCGATGCAACAACTACGAACGACCTTGAACGTAACGTGAACATACGCGAATACATATCGTCTGGTATCCTGGAAGCTTATGCGCTGGGAGAGCTCTCTGAAAAGGAACGCAGTGAGGTGGAGAACAACCTTGCCCGCTATCCTGAACTAAGAGAAGAGCTGGCCCTGATCGAAGAAGCACAGGAAAAACTTTTGATGCAGGCCGCTATCAAACCGCGAGATCTTGTCAGAGAAAAAATCTTTGCTGCCGTGGATCAACAAAAACCGGAAGCAAAAGTAATCGCGCTTTCTCCTCCGAACAACACGATAAGTCTCTGGAAATTTACTGCGGCTGCTTCCATTACCATAGCGTTGATCACGTCTTACCTGGCCTATACCTATCACGATAAATGGAAAGCCACGCAAAGCGACCTTACCAATCTGATCGCTCAAAGCCAGCGTGTAGCCCAGGAGTATAACCAGGTGAATCAGCGGTTAAACAAGATCGAAGAAGACCTCAGGGTAATAGACAACCCTGCCTTTACACGCATTATCATGAATGGCACACCCAATGCACCGGGTGCTACGGCATATGTATACTGGAACGAAAACACCCGGGAAGTATACCTCAGCGTACAGAATATGAAAACGCTCGCACAGGAAAATCAATACCAGCTCTGGGCCATAGTAGATGGTAAACCTGTCGATGCTGGTGTATTTGATGGCGGCATTGCCGGAGGCTTGCTCAAAATGAAAGACATCGGCACAGGAGCCGCCACCTTCGCAGTGACCATCGAGCCTCGCGGTGGCAAACCTTCTCCCACCCTGGAAACCATGCAGGTAGCCGGCAACGTGGTGAAAGGCTGATCAAAAAAAAATAAAAAATTTTCTTTACCCGGTGAGATCCGGAATATCCTGCCGTTTCGTAGGTAGAGCAAGTTCAAGCTGCTTATGAAAACGCTATTGCCACTGTACTCATACTATGAACGTGCCCAGATCGTATTGCTGCTGTTGCTTTTAAGCACCTTCATGGCGATCTGCATAAAATAACAGCATCGGTAAAGTCCCTCTCAAGACCCTCTCTATTTTTTCCTTCCACTCGACCGACATCTGTACGCGCTTCCGGTTGCCATTAACCGGCAAACGGAAGCGCTTAAAAATTCACGCTCAGATTTGATAAATTTGTTTCCGGACAAATCTTATCAATGAATCCATGAGAGTATCATTTCTGGCAGTAGCGTTGCTTTTCGTTACCACTTTTTCATTTGCTCAAAAAACTGACTCCCTATTGCAGGTGCAATGGGAAGCCGCCCTGAAAAAACTGAAGGCGGGCGATCACAACGATGCCGCGGTGCAGTTTACCCAACTCATCAACTCTAATTTTACCAACAAAGAAGTATTTGTTAAGCGCGGAGTGGCTTACTATAATTTGAAAGAGTACGACAAAGCCAAAGCTGATCTTGATGAAGCTGTAAAGGCACGCATCAACACAGCTGAGCTCTTTGAATTTAGAGGCAATGCCCGCTATAATTTGAACGACTACCAGGGCGCAATAACGGATCTTGAAAAAGCCACGAGCATGGGTGCCAATAGTTTCGATACCTATGTAAACCTGGGCAACGGAAAATTCCGCATGGAAAATTATCGCGAAGCGATTACCAGCTACGACAAAGCGATAGCTTCCGGAAAAGCAGATGCTATACTATATAACAATCGCGGCAAGGCTAAATTTATACTGAAAGATTATAAAGGCTCAATTCCCGATTTCGACAAGGCATTGGAGCTTCGTGCCGGTTACGACAAGGCTATAGAGAATCGCGCGGAGGCACGCTATATGGTGCAAGACTGGAAAGGAAGTATAGCTGACTTCGAGAAACTGATTGCGAGCGGTCGTGCCGATAACGAAATATACCAGAAGATAGGAACCGCTAATTATACCTTGCAGAACTATAAAGGTGCTGCTGATGCACTCGACAAGATTGTGCAAAAGGGTGTAAAAGATAAAGACGTTTTTAAAATGCTGGGATTGAGCATGGCAGCTACCGGTAATTGCACAGAAGCTGCCAAAAGTTTATCCGCAGCCGTATCGATGGGCGCAACAGATAAAGATGTATTTGTTCAACTCGGCACATGCCAGTATAAAAACAAAGAATATGCTGGTGCTATAGAATCCCTGAGCCGCGCGATCAATGCCGGAGCTACTGCAAAGGAAATATACCTCTATAAAGGAAATGCCGAGTATGCACAAAAGGATTACGACAA
>NZ_DATCSD010000107.1:0-4581 GCF_036568665.1 Ohtaekwangia sp.
ATACGCCACGCTGCGGAAACAGAAGGGAAATATCCCCAGCGATTTTCCGGACCAAATGATGGCGAACCATCGGCACGCAGTGTAGCCTGTACTATATACTTATCATTGAATACATAGTTCAAGCGGCCAAAGTACGATTCCATTGCCCATGAACCTTTCATACTGCTGTTGGTAGCGGTCTTGGCATCGCCACCCGGTAACTCATGTATTTTGTTTGATACGAAACCGGTACGTGTACCACTCACACCTTCCCATGTACTCTCTTGCGCTTCGTGGCTCACCATAGCCGTGATGTTATGCTTGCCAAATGTTTTGTTATAGCGCAGCAACATATTCCATAACCAGCCCACGGTATTGTTGGCAGTGCGGGTGGAGGTAGATGTTTCATTTTCAAAACCACCAAAAGTATAGCTTGGCTTAAAGAGATAATTATTGGTGAATTGCGCATTGCCGTTCAGTTCTGTACGGAACACAAGTCCTTTCACAATATTTATATCAGCATATATACCGCCCATGGCCTGTACCCTGCGGAATTTGTTTTCGTTGATCAACGCAAGGGCTACCGGGTTTGTCTGGCGGAATTGTGTTTGATCAGGTCCACCCCACGAACCATCTATATTCTTTAATGGCACCGCTGGTGATTGACTGATGGCTATATTTATGAGATCATCGTTTGTTACGGTAAGATTCTCATTGGTAATACTGGTGTTAATGTTGGTACCGATCTTTAACCACTTGCGTGTTTGATTGTCGAGATTAAGACGTATACCATAGCGCTTGAATGCAGAACCAACAGCTACACCATCCTGGTTGAAATATTCGCCGGAGAGATAGAAAGTAGTTTTATCTGTACCTCCGCTCATCGATAGTTGGTGCTTCATCATGGCTGCACGCTGAAATAATTCTTTTTGCCAGTTTGTTCCTTCTCCTAATAAAGAAGGATCGGCAAACTCATCGGGCACCTGGTAATTTGCCAACACCGATTTAATATCGTTTTGATACTCGGCATACTGGCGAAGGTTCATTGTAGGCAGAAACTTCGGTACATCCTGTAGAGTATAGAAGGTGTTATAGTTGAACTTTGTTTCTCCGGGCTTACCGCGTTTTGTTGTGATCACAATGACACCGTTGGATGCGCGCGAACCATATACCGAAGTAGCGGATGGTCCTTGCAAAATGTTCAGCGACTCTATATCATCCGGATTTATACCCGACAATGGATTGGAAGTAGTTCCGTTGGAACCCATGATCTGTACACCATCAATTACATACATCGGTTCTGTATTTCCGTTGATGGAATTTATACCACGGATCTTTACTGATAACGGTGCACCGGGTTGTCCGCTATTGGTTGCTACATACACGTTTGCCGCGCGGCCTTGTATAGCCTGCTCCAGTGTAGTGTTTACCGTTTTCTGTATATCGGAGGCATTGAGAGAAACCTGTGAGCTGGAGAGATCGGTCTTTTTCATTTCACCATATCCTACCACTACAATTTCCTGCAGTGTCTCTACATCTTCCTGCAACAACACGTTGAAGGTTGTTTGACTTCCTACCTGTATCTCCTGTGTTTTAAATCCTATAAAAGAAAACACCAGTATATCATCATGGCTGGCTTCAATAGAAAAATTACCATCTGTATCTGTGGTTACTCCAACGGCCGTACCTTTCAGCAGTACATTTACACCAGGCATTCCCTGGCCTGTGGCGTCCGTGAGTTTTCCTGTCACGATCTGCTTCTGCGCATAGGCCAGCGTTGCAGCTCCCGACAGAAATATAATCACGAAGACTCGTAATAGATTCCTGTAAAGTTTTGTCATCATAGGTTAATTTGGTTTAGCGGTTTACTTTGTTTATCTCTATTCCTCGCGGAAATTGATTCGTATCTATACCCCTCTACCAACCACTCACTTTTTCAAACTTGCAGGCTCGACCATCTGCCTCGGTAGAGTGTTATACTCTTCCGGGCAGCGTGATCTTTCGTTAACCCAAAGTGTTATTCATTTTTATTCGGCTGTCACATTCGTTCGATTACTTGCCGGTCACTATGCGAAGGCTTCAAGAGGTACAGACATACCTGCGATTCTGGACAAAGACAGCTTCTGTGAGATGCCAGCGATTGACTGAATAAGACGGGATCCAGGTCAAAACAGAACAGGTTCCGGAGTTCCCGAATACCCTCAACCATTGTTTTGTAAACAATCCTTTCATGATCTGCAATCGTATTAATGACTCGTGTAATCGATTGCGATAAAGGTATGCGACAAGAAGGCCTTTTACGGGTACGAAATTGTTCAGGAGTAAGGGCTAAAGCGTTAACTGATGGGGATGAAATGTTTCAGATGCTAACCTTATTTGTTAACAACGCCCGAAAAACCCGAATTTCCGGATGGAAAATCAACGGCCGGGCTACTCAAAAAATGTAACATTATCGGCATCTGAACAGCCGATATACAGGAAAAGAGTACAGGTTAAAAGAGAAATTCTGCTAGAGTGTAATGGCCAGCGATATAGATATAGCAATGATGAGGTAGATAATTACCTCCAACGTCAGCATCCACTTTGTTTTTTTCCGAAGATCGGCCATGGCAAGCGATAGGGTTGGGATATATCAAATGTACATGCATCTTGCCCGAAACAAGGTTACCAAATCGTTCTTAATTAGGTGCTATTTGTTAAAGATTACTACCCTAATATGTTTCAGTTAACATTTGATATAGCTCTTTAGATACTGAATTACAACGGTATGGCTACTGTACAATTGGGTATAGATCAGGCTCCGTTCAACACAAAATGTTCTATCAGTATATTCTCTTCTTTCGCTTCGGTGCAGATATACCCGGCATAACCCGGCACTTGCAGCGCATGAAAATATCCGGGCATTACCTGATCTTGCTTCTTTATATAGCCTCGCTCCTCCTCCACTACAACATTGTGCAACGGAATTTGCAAACCAAAACCATACGCTTTGAGAAGGCTTTCCTTTTTAGTCCACAGATGAAAGAACATAACGGTTGGGTCAGTCGCGGTTGTAATTTGCAACCATTCTAACGTGGTAAAAGAATCTTTATATACCTGCCACTCAATCGCGCGCACCGGTTCAATATCAACTCCTATTATACCCTTGTCGCAGAGTACAGCCACTACTTTATCGCCTGCGTGTGATATGTTGAAATCAATTGGAGCCTGCAGCTTCCATTTACCCCATGGCTCGCGGTATATAGTATGGAGTATATTTCGCGCTATAGGAGACTCTAATAACAAGCGTTGCAACATTAAATATCCGATGAGGCTTGTAAATTTTTTCTCCTCAAACTCATAGCTATCCTCCCCTAAAAAGGGTATCTTTAATTGGTTGCAGGTTGATTCAAAGTCTGTTGTCTTTGCTATCTCCGATACTGTTGAAATCAAAATCCTGACCATGCAACATTGGTTAATATGTAATAAAATTAATTAATCGCTAAGAAAATCGCATTGACATCAAACGGTTGGGCTATACGCACTGATATTGTTCTGTTTGTAAAATAGTATAGTATTGCCACCGTAAATTATGATTGAAACGGAATTGCGCAAAATGTACAGAGATTAGTCAGCTATATTATATTTCTGCGTTTGTAATTTTTAAGGAATTTAAACCCGATATAATTTCTGATAATACTTCACCTTAGTAAGAACTAAGTCAACATCTACTAAATCTTAAACGCTATGAAAAGAGAACTTAAAAGGCCCAATGGCAAAGAAATCTTCGTTACCATCACTTTCGAAAAAGAGAATGATCTCATCTATGTAGACTGGAATGGTTTTCTTACAGTTGAGCAGGTAAAAATAGGATCGGAAGAATTACTGAAGATGATAAAAGAAATAGGTTGCGCGAAGGTTCTCGTTGATAACCGGAAAGTATCGGGCCCGTGGCAAGCTGCCAACGAATGGTACCAAACTGACTGGAACCCACGTGCGGCTAAAGAAGGATTGACTGATATGGCGGTAATCATGTCTGACAACATCTTTACCCAACTTTCGTTGCAAGGTTTCACCAAAGCAACCAAGGGAGTATATACCGTGGCAATTTTCAATTCCGATCCGGATGCACGCAAGTGGCTGAAAGAACAAGCTGCTGTAGCGAAGTAAAAAATATTATTTTACCCCTATGATATCCCGGTGTATATAGTATATATGCCGGGATTTTTTTGCCCTATACTATCAAGCCCGTTTCCAGGTAACTCTAAACATGGGCGTACTTAAAATAAGATACTCACCGGTAATTTCAGCATAGCGGATCTCATCGTGGCCCACCCAATTCGGAAAGAGGCTGCCTTCTACTTCATGTATAAGTTCGCCCGGTGTTTTTTCATAATACTTTCCCCAATAAGCGGCATAGCTGAGATACGCTCCGGAAATTTCTTCCGGGGTTCCATCCGCTATAGATGCTGTAGCGAAATTGGAACGACCGCTTTTCATGAGTTGGGCGTTCATATACCCGTTGGTATCGTACATTAAAATGCCCAGCGGATTCTCGCCAAAAAATTCTACCGGCTCTCCTTCGGCCGGCACATATTTCCACGAGAGCAGTTTCCAGGTGCC
>NZ_DATCSD010000108.1:0-12607 GCF_036568665.1 Ohtaekwangia sp.
TTGTATTGGTAACCGAAGTATAGAACGTAGCCACATCGTTGCCTCCGGAAACGCTCAGGTAATTATCGAACGATTTACCGGTTTGCATTACATTCCTGTAGTTATCATAGTATCTATAGGTGGGATCTATACTTGTTTCTGAACTGAAGGGTGCACCCCATGCCGGATATACACTGGTGCGATCGGCTACACCATACCAGCCTTGTCCGTACTGTGTTTGAAAATCAGGATAACGGTTTACTTTCTGAAAACCCATAGAGCTGTTCAGGTTAATGCGCACGCCACCGGCCTTTCCCTTTTTAGTGGTGATCACCACAGCACCAGCCGCTGCACGCACGCCATACAACGCAGTGGCTGCTGCTCCTTTCAGTATATTTACCGACTCTATATCATTGGGATTTATATCAGCCGCACGGTTGCTGAGTCCGCGCGATGTATTGGGAGATTCATCGGTGCTATTATCAATGGGTATACCATCAATCACAAACAACGGTTGATTGTTGGCATCAGTGTTCAGAGACGTTATACCCCGGATAACAATTCGCGAACTTGTTCCGGGTGCACCTCCTGCATTGGTGATCTGTACACCCGATACCTGCCCCTGAAGCGCACTCACCAGGTTTGGTTGTCGTGTTTGAATCAGGTTATCTCCCTTTACCGATTGTGCCGAAAAACCCACGGAGCGTTTCTCCTGTTCTATACCAAACGAAGTAACTACTACTTCGGTCAGTTGTGTTATATCGGCTTCCAGCCCTATATCTACAGTAGTTCGTTCACCAACAACAATCTCCTGCGTTTTATACCCGATGAAGGAGAACATCAATACAGCATCGCTCGCTGCTACATTCAGACTATATTTACCATCTGCATCGGTAACAGTACCGGTCTGCGTTCCTTTCACCAATACACTTACTCCCGGCAACGGAGTGTTCTCTTCACCTGTAGTTACGCGACCTTGTACTACACGCTGCTGAAGTACAGCACTGACCGGTTCTTCTGTGGATTCGCTGTCTTCTGATTCGTCTTTGCGTTCAATGAGAATGTTGTTATTGATCTGCCGGAAGGTAAACGAATTATCATCCAGTAAAATGGAAAGGGTTTCCGATACTGTTCGTGTTCCTTCAGACAGTGTGATGTGATCGATGGACTTCACTTCTTTATGCCGGTATACAAAACGGAAGGGTGTAAGTGTCTCGATCTTGCGCAGTGCTGATACGAGCGACTCATCGCGAAGTTCGAGTGTTACCTGTATAGTTTCTGCACCCTGCCCTCTGCCTGGTGTGGCTAAAAGCATTGTGAGACACGTAAGTGAAAGTATCATGAACAGTAAACTTATACGCATAAGCTGACGGATATGGGGTTTGTGGATCAGCCATGCAAGGTTTGCCACAGGGGTAAAACCCGGACTCCCTTCTGCATGAGACACAGAAAAATTCATATTTTTGATATGTTTTAAGTGATTGAGGAATTATTTAAAACACACCTGTTGCCGATGCCAGTCGGACAACAGGAGCTTTCTGAAGAAACTCCCTGCCCCTGGCGGGGAGTCTTCGGGAGACTTCAAATCATGTGTATAGTTTCTTCATAGGATTGGTTTGGGTTAGAGGTTATTCTTTATGTTCAGGTTAAAATGTCTTTGTTCCAATCAGCATCCACCTCCGCTGATGAGTATATTTCCGTTATCATCCCTGCTAAAATGCGAGCCGTTAAATTCACAGATCACGGTGAGGATCTGATCGAGGCTTTCGCCACTGACAAACGTGGCAGTAAAACGACATTCTTTTAATTGTGCTGCATCGAACGTGATGCGTATATGAAATCGCTGCTCCAATTGCTGTGCGACTTCTTCCAATGTACTGTCGTCAAAGAATATGTCTTTATCTGACCAGGCTACAACGGTACGGCTATCCACCGTTTGCTGCTGCGAGGCCTGTTCTTCTTTGTTAAAGGTTATTTGCTGATCGGGCGTAATGATACCGATCACGTTTCGGGCATCGCTTACTTTTACGCGGCCGCGCGTTACGGTAACGGTTATATTCTTTTCATCGGGATAGGCTTTAATATTAAAAGCAGTTCCCAATACAATGGTCTTCACCTCTCCGGTATATACTATAAATGGTTTTGTGACATCGTGCTGTATATCAAAGTATCCTTCTCCTGTAAGTGTTACTTCACGGCTGCTCTTATCCTCAAAAGATGCAGGGTATTCCAGTGTACTCCGGGCATTCAGTATTACCCGGCTGCCATCCGGTAAATTTATTATTTGATGAGGTGCATCAATAGGTGCTACTGCCAATGCAGAGGCAGAAGGCTTTGTGTAGATATATAGTACAGCAGCGCATGCTATGACAAGGATTATAGCGGCAGCTACTTTACGCCACGAGAAAAAATTTCTGGTGGAAGAAAGTTCCTCTATAGGTGCAGCCCGAAAAATGTCCAGCAGTATACTTTCAGCTTTATCTTTTGGTAATACTTCCTCCGGTTGGAGTGTTTGCCAAAGTCCTTTCATCAGGTCTTTCACCTGCGCATGGTAGTCGGCCTGGCTAATAAGTTCCAGAAACTCCTGCCGCTCTTCAGGCGTACAGGTCTGATTAATATAACGGTGAAAAAGATACGTTAACCGGGCGCTGTCCATACACAGTGGTTTTATAGTATGACAACCGGGCCGTTAAAAAGGAGTAGTGGAGGAAGAAAAAAATTTTACTATGAGAAACCGCTCAGTATAAAAAAGCAAATACAAGACTGATCAGTCCGGAGAAGTGAGCTTTGATCGTACGCAAAGCCTGCTGCATGTGCGTCTTTACGGTGAGACGCGATATGTTGAGGCGCTGTGCAACTTCCTCATACTTGAGACCTTCCTGATGGCACATTCCATATACCAACTTTTGCTGCGGTGGCAGATTGCTGACTACCTGATTAAGGATGTGCTGCGACTCGCGGTATAGAATTGTTTCTTCTGTTTCGTGGTGCGCCTCTGTCAATTCTTTCTCCAATTTATTTATAGCGTTTGTCTCAATCGCTATGCGCTTCAATTGGTTAAAAGTATGATTGCGCGTGAGTGTAAAAAGATATGCCTCAAAATTCTGAATAGCATCTAAGGTCTCTTTAAATAACCACAACTTCAGAAATATATCCTGCACTACTTCTTCTGCCAAGGTGCCTGAATGCGTAAGCCGCAAAGCAAAACTATAAACCTTCGGAGAGTATACATGAAAGAGCCTGCGAAAAGCAAGCTGATCGCCCTGGGAAGCCTGGTATAAAAGGTCTCTGATATCCGAGAGGTCCGGCATCTTCATCAGTTTAGGGGTGGATAACCTTTTGCTAATCTAAACTTAATGAAAAGGAAGTAATGAAAAAAATACCTGCCGCAACCGCCCAACCTGAATTTATGGCAATCTATAGTCTCAATCCTTTGCAGGCTATAAAATATAGCCGTTTATTTTTTCCGGTCATCTAATCTGACAAGCTTGGAATCACATCCGGTTCATTCGTCTACACATTGTCCATAAAGGTCTAGGGAAATATACCTGCTGCGCAATGTAGCCGCGTCTCCATCGTATTGTAGTTACAGAAAAAAATAAAATCTTATGAAGCAATTAAAGATATTTCTTCTAATCACTTCTGTATTCATCCTTGCACTAAGCTGCAATAATGAAGAACTGAACTCCGATGATAGCAGTACATCCGGATCCAGCATTGATCAAACTTCACTGGACGTTGCCCAGACTTCGAGTCAGCTCGCGAGTGGTACAAGTTTCAGAATTTCCGGTAGCAGTACCGATAGTACCAGTACTACTACCGACTGCAAACCCGGACTAAATGGTGCAAGACATAATCGCCACAAGGGTATATTAGATGGCCTAAATTTACTGGCTCCCACGGATGAGCTACTGGCCATTGTAGATGCCGAGAGTGCGGCTGATATACGAGGTCTGCGCATTTCAAAAAATGGCGGAGCCACCATTACCAACTATAACGCTTCAGGCGAAACAGTTACCATTCCATTCTATCTGAATGATGGACCACAAGGTTATAGCTTTAGCGGACATCAGTTTCCCCTATATGATTCATTGCTGACCAGCATCGTGAAAACAGAAATTGATTTTGGCACCGGTGTAACCTATAAAAGAGATACGGTTGAAATTACCCGTGCAGGCAAGATCATTATTACACGAAGTAAAGATGGTTCTACTATAACCGAAGTAACAACCTTTGATAATTACTCGGTGAACGATATCAAGATCGAAGGTACTAAAACACGTATCTCTACTTACAATTCTTCAACAGGTTCCGGATCATCTACAACTTCCGTAACCAACGGGAAAATTACATTGAAAGATGGAACGGTAACAGAATGGAAATCGGATAAATCAAGAGTATCGGCTTTCACGATAAGCGAATCTACCGGCTTGCCTGCGAGTGGTACTATAACTACCGATGTAAATACCAGCGTTACGGCCTCTGACGGCACCGTGATATACGCTCACAAAACTACTTCATCGCTGATTGAAAATATAGCCTGCGAAGGACGAAGAAAAGCACCCGTAAGCGGAACATTGGAAACTATATATCGCACCGATACTTTACTGATTGACTTTGGCGATGGAACATGCACTAACAAAACTATCACAATAACACTCAACGGAGTAACATCAACAAAAACGATTGGCGACTGACAAGAGAGGTTGATAGAGGAGCCTAACCAATCGGAGCCCTTGCAAGCGAAATGCTGCAAGGGCTTTTTACTTGCAATAGTTTGATCAAAATATACTTTGATGAAACCAACAAAACATTATTTCTCGCTTATACCTGAAAGGGCCCCACGGGTAGAGTAAAAGAATCGTTCTAATAATGAATAATCTCTTGTGATGATCTCTGCTGTGCCCACAAGGTTGGGCTTGTAATCAATTTTGTGATGATAGGAAGTAATCAGTTCATCGGGTAAGTCAATTATTACTTCATAATTATCATCAAGCGGGGCTTCGCTAATGGACAGTATGGTGCCATAAAAATAGCCATACTCCTGATACGGAAAACCTTCCAGTGTAATGCGTACTTTCTGATTCACCTTCACTTTTCCAAAGCCTTTTACCGGCACCTGTGCTTTTGCTTTTATATCCTGATTCTGCGGAATGATCAGTGCTATAGGCTGCTCCTTTTTTAAAAATTCACCGGTAGATATATTCCGGATGAATTTCAACTTACCTTCTATCGGGCAAATTATAGTATAGTTCTGTTTCCATTCCGACTTATAGTTATCAATTACTTTTAACGACAGACTTATATCGTTCTTCAGCTTTTCCCGCTTTTCAGCATACTGGTAATCCAAATCAGCGATCTGGCCTTCAATATCTTTTATAACCAGTTCGTTTTGCAGAAGTGATTCTTTCAGAACCTGGTAATCATTTTTCTTTTGATTATAGCGACTGGTCTTTTCAAGCCAGTCTGATTTTGCAATAACCTGCTGGGTATACAATCGCTCATCAATCTCATATTGAAGCCTGGCATTTTTGAGCTCCTCTTCTCCTACCATCAGTTTCTCTTTTATAACTGCCGATAGCTCTTTATACGTTTTTATCTTCGCCTCCAGTCGGATAATAGATTCTCTAAAGTATTGATGATGCAATTGCTGATAATCATATATCTGCTTTTTCAAATTGTTATAATCATCCTGCACCGCTCCGAATACAAGATCATTGTCATTAAACGATAGTGTTTGGATCTCTTCATTCAATAACTTCTTTGTATCCGCTATCACTATATTCAGAAAGTTGATATTGTCAATTTGCATTACACTTCTGATCTCCGCTGCTATCTGCCCTTTACTGACTATTGAATTTTCCTTTATGTAGATTTGTTCGAGATAGCCTTCGTTCAAATTATAGATAAAGGAAGGTTCAACCGTGGTGGTTAACTTCACCTTCCCTGCTACCGTATCCGGATAATTTATAATTGTTCCGGTCAATAGAAAAACGCAGATCACAAAGAGTATAGATCCCGATCCCCAACGTAAAATTTTACCGGGTATCTTTGAAAGTATTTCTTTCACTTCTTCAGATCGTTCTGAAAAGTTATTTACTTCTGATTTTTCGGGCATAAACTTCTATGAAAAATTCAAAACAACTTTACTGTCCACAGGTTGTACGGGAGCGGCTATCTTCTCAAGTTCAAGCTGATTTCTTACCAGATTGAAGTAAGCTCCTTTCAATTCAATGAGAGACTTATGATTTCCGATCTCCAATACCTTACCCTTATCGATCACAACAATCTGATCGGCATTCTTTACTGTGCTGAGGCGATGCGCAATAATTACTGAGGTTCGGTTACGCAGAAAATTCTCCAGGTTTGTAATGATCGCCTTTTCGTTATTGGCATCCAGGGCAGAGGTGGCTTCATCAAAGAACAGGTAATCCGGATTCTTATATATAGCTCTCGCTATTAACAAGCGTTGTTTCTGGCCAGTGCTTAATCCTAAACCTTCATTCCCGATCTTAGTATTATACCCCAGTGGCATGCTATCGATGAAGTCGCCTATATTGGCAAGACGCGAAGCCAGGATCAGTCTTTCAATATCTACCTGTTCAACACCTATCGCTATATTTGCTTCTATGGTATCGTTGAATATAAAACCTTCCTGCATTACAACCCCGCATTTATCTCTCCAGGCTCGTACTGAAATATGAGTAAAATCTTTTTTATCAAGTGCTATAGTACCGGCAACAGGTTTATATATACCCAGCAACAGTTTCATAAGAGTGGTCTTTCCGCTGCCACTCATACCCACAATAGCAGTTACTTTATTTTTAGGGATCGAGAAACTTACCTCATCCAAAACAGGCTTGTTACTTCCCGGATATTTAAAACTTACATTTTGCAGAAATATATCCTGTGAACCTTCGATAGCCGAAATTTTTTCCTCCGATGTTTTTTCTTCATCATCCAGTTCATGGATCTCGGCAATTCTGTCAAGACTAATCTTGGCATCCTGAAACGAATGTATAAATGTTACCAATTGCGATACCGGACCGTTCAGCTGTCCAATGATATACGATACCGACAGCATCATACCCAATGTCATCTCGCCTTCAATCACAGCCTGCGCTGCCAGGTAGATCATCAGTATATTCTTGATCTCGTTGATAAATAACGATCCTACAGATTGCGTCTGCTCCAATGATAAACTCTTTATTGAAATTTTGAAGAGCCGTGTCTGTAAAGTTTCCCAGCCCCAGCGCATTTGTCTCTCTGCATTGTGAAGTTTGATCTCCTGCATTCCGTTGATGAGTTCAATCGTTTTGCTATGCTCCTGGCTTACCTGCGAAAATCTTATATAGTCAAGATCCTTTCGCTTTCGCAGAAAGAATACAATCCAGAGAAAATACAAAGCTGTGCCCAGCAGAAATACAGAGAATATCTTTATACTATAAATAGCCAGCACGGCACCGAGCAGCAACAGAGAGAAAAAAGAAAAAACAACATTGAGTGTAGATCCCGTCATTAATTTTTCAAGCCTGGTATGATCATTAATGCGCTGAAAAATTTCGCCTGTCTGGGTAGAGTCGAAATACGAAATAGGCAGTCCCATCAGCTTGACAAAAAAATCGGATACAAGCGATATGTTAATGCGTGTACTTAAATGCAGCAAGATCCAGCTCCGCATCGTTTCAACAAACGTGCGCCCTATAAATAAAAGTACCTGGGCCAACAGGATCAATGACACCAGGTTATAGTCCTGATTTTTTATACCAACGTCTACAATTCCCTGTGTAAGAAAAGGCAAAACAAGCTGCAGTAAACTTCCTGCCATTACACCCCAGAAAAGCTGATATATATAGGGCCGGTACTGCCTGAAATAATATAGTATATATTTTAGTCCAAACCCGCTCTGGTACTCACTACTACCATCAAACTGCATTTCCGACAATTTTGGTGTAGCTTCCAACAGAAGAACAATTCCTTTTCCATTCTGCAAATTGCCTTGCCAGCCTTGCATAAATTCTGCCTCGCTGTAAACCAGCAATCCGTGAGCAGGATCGGAAATATAGTACTTGCCGTTGTGTACTTTGTATAACACAACAAAGTGATTGTTATTCCAGAAAACTATACAAGGCAACGGAGCCTCCTGGCTAAGTTTGGTCAGATCTATTTTTACACTCAACGTTCTGATGCCTATTTTCTCCGCAGCTGCACTCAGGCCTGAAAGTGATGTGCCGGCTCTATTGGTCTCTGTAATTCTGCGAAGCGCTTTTGCCGATATAGCTTTACCATAGTGTTTTGCCACTATGCGAAGACACGCAGGACCACAGTCCATCTTTCCGGTTTGATGATAGTGCGGAAACTTATGAAATACATTCTTCATACTACAGCGTTTACATTATTCCCTTCTATCGGACTCCATTCTGCTTTATAGGGATCATATCGGCAACGGTCATGATGAGACCATAATTCTCCTTTCTTCACCGGTATACGCTGATCTGTACACATATACCTGAATTCACAATCACGGCAAACCTCAGTATCATCTTTCCGAACATGCCACCATACCTGATAGTCTGGTGAATCTATCACTGCTGCTGCATCGACTTCATCAACATGACCGAATGTATAGTCTGCAAACAAGCTGCTCCTAAGAACACCCTTGTTATCGATAAATATCTTTCGATTATAAAATGTATGGTGGTGATGCGCTTCAGTAAAAAACTGAATATTCACAGAAAAGTATTTTGGGCTGGCGGTCTTAACCATCCGCAATGCCTGGGCTGTATCGGTGGTCAATATTATGTGAGGTTTTGCAATAACTTTTACAGTCGGTGCTTCATAAACATATACCAATAGAATTTTATGATTACAATCGCGAAGCTGTGAGAGTATATCTTCATAGTCCAGTCGATAAGGAACAATCAATTCTATTGAGCGGAGTCTGGTATTCTGAAATACCTCCAGCAGATTCTTTACAAAACCTATATTCATCCAGTCAAGCAGGCGTATCTGCAAATGCTGAATACCCAGCTGATCAAATGTATAGCGTAGCCTGTCTGCCGCAAATAGCGTTTCTTTATCAATATCAATTACTGCATAGATGATCCTTGACGGATGCTTCCACTCCATATTGAGAGCTGGTAATTGTGACAATTCCTGCTCTTCAGCTTCATAAATAATTTCTCTATCAGTCAAAAATTTAAAATACTCTTCGAGCACAGGATTGTTATCGAAGTCTTCATATATCTTGCTGATTAGCTTCCCATCATATTCAAGCAGAATGTCCGCCAACGAATTGGGAACAGGGTAATACTTTCTTCGCGTGAGATCATATATACATGACCTTGAAAATCCTTTTACCGGTATACAATCCGAAAATACTTTCAGGTAGCGGTTCTTATTTATCATCTCAGCTAAACTCGAATGGTGAAGTAATCGGTTTTATTGGCAGATCTGGAAGAATATAGCCGTTGTAATAATTACTATAGCAAGCCCTTGTATCGTTGCCTGGCGTTGCTTCCGATACTTCCCAGTGTATAGCAACATAAGGCAGTTCGTTTACCTGCATCTTTTCGCTGATCAGTTTTTCCAGTTCTGCTTTGCTATGCAACATTTCCCAACAAATAATTAGCGATCTTCTCTTCCAGGTAATAATTACAAGGCACTGAAACCTGTTTGAATTGACCAACAGGATTTACTTCCAGAAATATATATTCATTGTGGGGTGTTACAATCATATCGATCGAACCACTATCCAGCTGCAGGTTCTCCATAAGTATCCTTATTTTATCTATTACTGACAGTGGCAATTTATAGGGCACTACCCGGTTAGGCTTTTCACGATCGTAATTCCGAAAATCAACGGATGTCTTTCCATTCCTTTGTGAAAATATAGCGGCAGAGTATACATCACCCTTGAGGTAAAATATTCTCAGCTCATATTTCTTTTTAACATGACTTTGAAAAAGTGATGGAAAGAAAGTTGAGTGCATGGAAGATACCGGCCGGCTCACTGCCTGCGTTAATGATCCTACACTGAATTGCTTTTTTATAGAAAAACCTCCATGATAGAAACATTTTGTTATGAGCGGAAAATCAGGTAAGCTCTCCGTGCTTGTAGTCAGTATTGTTTCAGGCACAGCTAACCCTGCTGCAGATGCCTTCACCAAAACCTCTAACTTGTTTATCTGGTTGTCTTTTATATTTCCCAGTTTTCTTTTTTCCTGCAGACGATTAAATACGAAATGTGATACTACTTTCCATTCTTTATCCAGGTAGTCCTGCAGTTCCAATTCCATAGCATTATTAAACTGCTCAGGGCTTTTAAAATTTATACTCCCTCTCCTATACCAATAGCGGGTTATCTGCTCCAGTGAAATAATGATCCGCTGACCACGAACCAGGAATGTAACCTGTCCTGTTATTCTCCCGCAATCATCAATATATATACTTAACTCAATCGCTATATCCTCCGGGTTCAACCGGATAAGGTTCATATCGCTATAGCTTTTAATCCAATCTATCACCTCGTTGGTAGAAGGATCGTTTATAATTGAATTGATAAAAATCATACAACGTCTGGAAAAATACACCACCCTGCGCAGGGTGGTGTTATTTATTCTAATTGAAGAAGATATAGCGCTTGTTCACATCATCATACAGATCCTGAGGTTGACCACTTTCTGCGTTGAGTTTTTCATCGCCTGTTTCGCTTAAGTTACCGCCAAAGATCAGTTCGAGGTTTTCGATCTGATCATTTCTAAAATTCTCAAATGCTTCCAAATTTTTCATAGATGGCTTTAGTTTAGAATTGTGCCTACTCTTTACGCTTTTCGGCATCCGCGTTATTTTCATTTCTCCAACGGATTGCTGTTCAATAGGGAAGATTATACTCCAGGCGAACCTTCGCTATAATTTCTTCATTGGCAAAACCAGCCCCAAGCTGTGATCCAAAAATCTGTCCGATCTTTTTGCCAACGTATATCCTGTCGATCAACATTTTCAACGGTGCGCTGTCAAGTTCTTTTTTGACAACGGCATCGTAAATTACCGGCAGGTACTTCTCCTGGTATTCCAATGCCGCGTGCTGTATTACAAGCCAGGCTATACTTTCATATTCCTTACCAACTTGCGTCCTTCCCGGATAATTATATTGATGTATAATTGTTTCTATTTCTTTAATGTTCTGTTCATCCAAAGGCTTTTGCTTATCGGGGATAAAGGATGGCGCTCTGTATTTTTGATCGGCTCCGCGGATGTTATTTAATTTCACGATCAAGTCAACATCATATCCATTCTTCCTGGCGTATTGTACAGGATCAGGAAAAGCCTCATTGCTTAATTTACCTTTGCAATTCTCTACTATATATTTATAACCATCGCCAAGACCTTTATAAAAGGAAGTATTCTCCATTCCATTTTTGTGTTTCCCATCCTGATAGACCAGTTCACAAAAAGAACTCTCATCAATACGCTGAGCGTTAAAAAGATATTTCAGTACGGAATCAGAAGGTTGCCCCATCTTATAGTAGGCAACTGCTATATTCCAGTAATCTGCAGCAACAATTCCGTTTGTTGCATTCCGCATTTGCGAATAGGAATTTTTTAGTATCAACTTACCATTGTCGTATTCTGCCTGCGATAAGGCTTCAGGCTTGGGTGGATAATAACCTGATTGAGAATAAACCTTAACAAATGATAGAGCTATCAATACAGGAATTGCTATACTAACTCGGCCACGCGCTGTCATTTATATCTTCGTTTCGGGTATGCAGTTTAATTTACTATAGCCGGCTTAAGTCCCAGGGCGATCCGTATAGAATCGGCATCTATTGTTTCATCTATAGGCGCCTGTTCGTATTTACCTTTTACTTCATTCCATATACTCTGCGACCTGAATATCTGCTTACCATATTTATTAAGATGAATTCTGTCCATGAGCATCAATACCGGCAGCTTATGAAGCTCATCATTTTTGGCTGCTTCAAAAATGACAGGCAGATAATGTTCCTGCATTTCCAGGGAAGCATGCTGTATAACAAAGAGTGCAACGTTTTGAAGTTTGCTGCCCACCAGGCTCTTACCCGGATATCCATATTCACCAATAATGGTCTCGATCTTCTGCTGGTTTATAGCATCAAGCGTTTTTTGTTGTGACCATAACGTTTTCACTTCGCTGGAGTCTTCTCCATAAAGCCTCATGGCTTTCCCTATGGCAAACCTGTACTTCTTGTCATCCACACCTATCAAGGCGATTTCGTATAGCAGGTGCTGTTTGTCCATAGCACTATAATTATATATAAAAATCATGTGCAGGTATAGTTGCCTATACCTGCACAGAGTAAAGATTAATTATTGAGATAAACCACGCGCTGGTTTACATCATCATAATAATCTGAGCCGGTAGCTCCGTCTGCTCCGCTATAAGAAGTAGGGATCAGGGCATCGCCACCAATAGTTGACAGCTCTATTTCTTCACTTGCAAAAGATTCGAATGATTCTAAATTTTTCATAACGAGATATACATTAAATCTGCGCCTACTCTATTGAAGCTTTTCGGCATCCGCTTGTATCCCCTCGCAGTCGCGACTTTGCGTTGAATACATCAGAAGCTAATTTGTATGATTGG
>NZ_DATCSD010000109.1:0-4648 GCF_036568665.1 Ohtaekwangia sp.
TTAACAAATAACGAATAACGCTTAACGGACAAAACGATGAGTGAACAGAAAGATCGGGTACAATTTTCAGCAGAGACAATGGAGCTCGTGCAGCGAATTATTAAACGGTATCCGGAAGGAAGACAGAAGTCTGCTTTGTTACCCATACTGCACGTAGCACAAGCCGAGTTTGACGGATGGCTGAGCACACCGGTAATGGATTACGTTGCCTCTATACTTTCCATCAAACCGATAGAAGTATATGAAGTAGCATCTTTCTATACCATGTATAACCTCGAGCCGGTAGGCACATGTCTTATTGAAGTTTGCCAGACCGGTCCTTGCTGGTTACGTGGTGCGGATGACATTGTTGAGCATTTTGAGAAGAAACTGAATATAAAAGTAGGAGAGACCACAGCCGATGGCATGTTTACCCTGAAGGTTGTAGAATGTTTAGGATCGTGCGGAACAGCACCGATGCTGCAATGCGGTTCTGACTACTATGAGAATCTGACAACAGAAAAGGTAGATACACTGATCGAGAAGTTGAGAACTTCTAATCAGCGCAGTACCTATATGAAATCTAACATGCAGAAGATCTAGACCATGGCAAGACTATTAGAACATATTAATGTACCGGGCATCGAGACATTCGATGTATATAGACAGCATGGTGGTTACAAGTCTGTAGAGAAAGCGTTGAAGACGATGACTCCGGACGAAGTAACAGAAGAAGTAAAGAAGTCTGGTTTGCGCGGAAGAGGAGGAGCAGGTTTCCCTGCCGGTATGAAATGGAGCTTCCTCGATCGTAAATCAGATAAGCCACGTTACCTGGTGTGCAACGCAGACGAAAGCGAACCGGGAACATTCAAGGATCGCTACCTGATGGAGAAGATCCCGCATATACTCATAGAAGGGATGATCACTTCAAGCTATGCGCTTGGTGCAAAAACCTCCTATATCTACGTGCGCGGAGAGTATATGTATATCATCCGCATCCTGGAGAAAGCTATACAGGAAGCACATGCCAATGGTTTCCTCGGTAAAAATATATTAGGCACAGACTATTCACTCGAGCTATATGTACAACCCGGTGGTGGTGCCTATATCTGTGGTGAAGAAACAGCCTTGTTGGAATCGCTCGAAGGCAAGCGTGGTAATCCGCGTCTCAAGCCTCCGTTCCCTGCGGTAGCCGGTTTGTATGCCAGCCCTACCGTTGTAAACAATGTAGAGACTATATCTGCAGTATGTTCTATCGTAAATGAAAGCGGTGATGAATATGCCAAGATCGGTATAGGAAAAAGCACCGGTACAAAACTGATCTCTGCCAGTGGGCACATCAACAAACCCGGTGTATACGAAATAGAATTAGGGCTTCCTGTTGAAGAGTTTATATACTCTGACAAGTACTGCGGAGGTATCTGGAAAGGAAGAAAACTGAAAGCTGTAGTGGCCGGGGGTTCTTCAGTACCAATCCTTCCGGCTGATCTTATACTCAAGACAGCGAAAGGTGAACCACGCCTGATGTCGTACGAATCATTATCCGATGGAGGTTTTGCTACCGGAACCATGTTGGGTTCAGGTGGTTTCATCGTGATGGATGAAACAGCTTGTATCGTTCGTAATCTGTGGACATTCACACGCTTCTATCATCACGAGTCATGCGGACAATGCAGTCCTTGCCGTGAGGGTACAGGCTGGATGGAGAAAGTACTTCATCGCATCGAACATGGTCATGGTCACATGGAAGATATAGACCTGCTGGTAGATGTCGCAAAGAAAATAGAGGGCAATACTATATGTCCGCTCGGTGATGCTGCAGCCTGGCCTGTAGCCAGTGCGATACGTCACTTCCGTGAGGAGTTTGAGTATCATGTAAAGTATCCTGAGAAAGTGAAGAACCCGAAGCACTTCGAGATTGAACCGTTCCGTTCGGAGAAAGTTTTGGCTACAGTATAAGATATAGAACTATAAATAAACTTAGCGTCAATGGCTAAAGTAACAATAGATGGTATTGAAGTAGAAGTTGCTGATGGAACAACGATCCTGAATGCTGCCCGTCAGATTGGTGGCGAGGTAGTTCCTCCGGCAATGTGCTACTATTCTTCTCTGAAAGATACCGGTGGAAAATGCCGCGTGTGTCTGGTAAAAGTAACACAAGGATCTGCTAAAGATCCGCGCCCGATGCCGAAGCTGGTAGCATCCTGCCGTACTCCGGTAATGGATGGTATGGTCGTGCAGAACATTACGTCACCGGAAGTGCTCGAAGCACGCAAAGGCGTTGTAGAGTTTCTGTTGATCAATCACCCGCTCGATTGTCCTATATGCGATCAGGCAGGTGAGTGCGATCTGCAAAATTTAGCATACGAGCATGGTGCTGGTAAAACACGCTATGAAGAAGATCGCAGAACATTCGAGAAGATTGATATAGGAGATAAGATCAAGTTACACATGACGCGTTGCATCCTTTGCTACCGCTGTACATTCGTAGCCGATCAGCTTACCAAAGAACGTGTACATGGTGTATTGAACAGAGGCGATGCCTCGGAGATCAGTACCTATATAGAGAAGGCTGTAGATAATGAATTCTCCGGAAACATGATCGATGTTTGTCCGGTAGGAGCATTGACTGATAAAACATTCCGCTTCAAGAGCCGCGTATGGTTTACGAAGCCATTAGATGCACATCGTAACTGCGATAAGTGCTGTGGTAAAGTTGTACTGTGGACGAAAGGTGATGATGTACTCCGCGTATCAGCCCGCAAGGATCAATACGGTGAAGTGAAAGAGTATATCTGTAACGAGTGTCGTTACGATCACAAGAACATGAACGATTGGACGATTGAAGGCCCTCGCCACGTAGACCGTCATTCGGTTATCTCGCAAAATCACTACGAGAAGATCGATATGCAAAAACTGAAACTGGATATCGAACGCCAGATACAGTTCCAGAAAGGAAAACAATTACCGGAAACTAACCAGTCACCAGCATGAGTACATTTCTGATATATAAACTTATACTGGTAGGCTCTGTATTCGGCATAACACTTTTTGTTGCCGCATACTCTACGTATGCAGAACGTAAAGTAGCAGCCTTTCTGCAAGACCGTGTTGGTCCTGACAGAGCGGGTCCATTCGGTATATTTCAACCACTTGCCGATGGAATGAAGTTCATCTACAAAGAAGAGATCATTCCGGTAGTATCCAATAAATTTTTATTTGTACTCGGCCCTTGCCTTGCCATGTTAACCGCGATGATGGCGGGTGTACTGATTCCCTGGGGAAATACACTCATCATTGGCGATCAGACGTACTCATTGCAGATTGCTGATCTGAATGTAGGTATACTCTATGTGTTCGGAGTTGTATCGATCGGTGTATATGGTATCATGATCGGAGGCTGGGCATCCAACAATAAATTCTCTTTGTTAGGTGCCATTCGTGCATCAGCTCAAATGATCAGTTATGAAATAGCCATGGGCTTGTCAATTATAGCCTTGATCATCATGACGGGTACATTGAGTCTTGGAGAGATCAGCGCACAACAAGCCGGTGGTGTGGGTGGCGATTGGCACATGTGGAATGTGGTGAAGCAACCGCTCGGTTTTCTCATCTTTATAGTATGTGCGTTTGCAGAATGTAACCGTACGCCTTTTGATCTTCCGGAGTGTGAGACTGAACTTGTGGGCGGATATCACACTGAGTATAGCAGTATGAAGCTTGGTTTCTATCTCTTTGCAGAGTATATCAACATGTTTGTTTCATCTGCAGTAATTTCCACGCTATATTTTGGAGGGTATAATTTCCCGTTCATGAACGATTTGGGATTGGATCATAATACGATTTCGATCATAGGAACACTGGTATTGTTTGCCAAGATATCATTCTTCATCTTCTTCTTTATGTGGATACGCTGGACGATCCCGCGCTTCCGCTACGATCAGTTGATGAATCTCGGCTGGAAAATATTGATACCGCTTTCAGTAGCGAATATTTTCCTTACCGGTCTTGTGCTCTTACTGAAAGACAGATTTTTTTAACAGGTGCTTCTGATTTTTTTTAGAACGCACAATGAAAGTATAAATGTGAATTAAAACACATGCAACTAACGAACCGATCAAAGCTTGTAGTAAAGAAAGAGATGACCTTCGCAGAGAAGATCTATCTCCCGGCAATTCTCAGTGGAGTTGCTATTACCATCAAGCACTTATTCAGAAAAAAGGCAACGGTAAAATACCCGGAGACGCAACGCGAGATCAGCGAAGTATGGCGTGGCCAGCATGTGTTGAAGCGTGACGACAAAGGAGCCGAGCGTTGTACAGCCTGTGGGTTGTGTGCAGTGTCTTGCCCCGCAGAAGCGATAACGATGGTTGCTGCTGAGCGCAAGAAAGGTGAAGAGAATTTATACCGTGAAGAGAAATATGCAGCGACTTACGAAATCAACATGCTGCGTTGCATCTTCTGCGGGTTATGTGAAGAAGCTTGCCCGAAAGAAGCGATCTTCCTGACAGACCGCATCGTGTCGACCGACTATGCTAGAAATGGATTTATATATGGGAAGGATAAGCTGGTGGAACCTGTAGACGAACGTGTCGATGTTACCAAGCGCCAAACACCAGCCGTGCTGGCATTCAAACAGCAGAAAAGATTAAGTCATAATAAATAGTTT
>NZ_DATCSD010000110.1:0-10157 GCF_036568665.1 Ohtaekwangia sp.
CAACCTCATTGGTTTATCTACCGGGCTTGCCTGTGTTCTGCTGATATACCTTTGGGTGAATGACGAGGTGAGTGTCGACAAGTTTAATGAGAAAGACGATCGTCTTTATCGCGCGATGGAACATCGTGTTCGCGCCAATGGTATATGGACGTCACGAACAACGTCAGGGCCACTGGCAGAATCACTGATGGCCGATATGCCTGAAGTAGAATACGCCACACCGGTAACGCAGGGGCAATCATCGCTGCTCACAATCGGAGAGAAGAACATCACCGCTGATGGCCGATGTGCGGGGAAAGATTTTTTCAAAATGTTTTCGTATCCACTGCTGGAAGGCACACCGGAAAATGTACTGGCAGATAAAAATTCTGTTGTGATAAGCGATATACTCGCCCGAAAACTGTTCGGTACAACGGAGGGGCTGGTGGGCAAGATGATCGAATTTCAACACGAAACTTCCTATCAGGTTTCGGGAGTGTTCAAGGGTATGCCGGTAAATGCCACCGAGCAATTTGAATATGTATTGTCATTCGAGAAATTCCAGGAGACTAGAGATTGGCTGAAGTCATGGGGAAACACCGGTACACTTACCTGGGTGCTGTTGAAACCAGGTATAGATGTAAATGCCTTCAATGCCAAGATTGCTGATTATGTAAAAGTAAAATCAGAAAACCAGATCACACACCGTACTCTTTTCCTAAAACGATATTCGGAAAGTTACCTGTACGATAAATATGAGAATGGCGTGTTGGTTGGCGGAAGAATCACGTATGTAAAAATGTTCTCCATTATAGCCGTGTTTATACTGGTAATCGCCTGTATTAATTTCATGAACCTCTCAACAGCCAAAGCATCGCGAAGAATAAAAGAAGTAGGGATCAAGAAAGCCATCGGTGCAGGGCGAAGAGCGCTGATCATTCAATATCTTGGTGAATCTATACTCATGAGCTTCTTGTCGCTGCTGGTGGCTATATTATTGGTAGATATATTTCTGCCGCAGTTCAATATTATTACAGGCAAGAACCTCTCTCTTCCATTGAACAGCATAATGATTGTACTGGCAGCAGGCATAACACTGCTCACCGGTTTGCTGGCGGGAAGTTACCCAGCGCTATATCTCTCCGGGTTTAATCCGGCTGCCGTGTTAAAAGGAAAATTCAATATAGCATTAGGTGAAGCCTGGGCACGCAGAGGCCTCGTAGTATTTCAATTCACACTGTCAATCATATTCATTGTTTCGGTAATAGTGATCTATAAACAGATTGAATTTGTACAGTCAGCCAAACTGGGATATGAAAAAGATAACCTGCTATATTTTTCATTGGAAGGTCAGTTGACAGATCCCGTCAAACAGGATGCGTTGATATCAGAGATAAAAGATATACCCGGAGTGGTAAATGCGTCCAGTTCAAGTCATACACTTATCGGGCACAACAGTGGCACCTATGGAGTAAAGTGGGAGGGTAAAGATCCGGAAGATAAGACAGAGTTTGAAAACGTGACGGTAAATTATGATATGATTGAAACGATGGGTGTAGCGCTGAAAGAAGGTCGTACATACTCGCGCCAGTTTGGCGCGGACTCGGCCACGATTATCTTCAATGAGAAAGCTATAGAGTTTATGGGCATGAAAGACCCCATCGGAAAGAATGTAACACTGTGGGGAAAAGACATGCAAATTATAGGCGTGGTAAAAAACTTTCATTACGAATCGTTGCACGAAGATGTAAAACCGGTATTCTTTCGTCTCGATCCTAACGATACATATTTATTAATGGTAAGACTGGAAACCGGTAAAGAGCCTGATGCGATGGCCAGTATAGAGAAGTTGTACAAAAAGTTCAACCCTGGTTTCCCATTGGATTATACTTTTGTTGATGCCGAGTATCAGCAGCAATATGTAGGTGAACAACGCGTAGCAAAACTCTCCCGCTATTTTGCAGGACTTGCTATACTTATTTCGTGTCTCGGATTATTTGGCCTTGCATCGTTTACCGCAGAACGAAGAAAAAAAGAAATGGGTATACGCAAGATACTCGGCTCAAGCGAGATCAATATAGTATATCTTATCTCAGGCGATTTTACGCGCATTGTATTCGTGTCAATTATTGTTGCTTTGCCACTCAGTTTTCTGGCTATGCGATATTGGTTAAGTGATTTTGTGTACAAGATTTCATTGGAGTGGTGGTTCTTTGCAGGTGCAGGTATATTAGCATTGCTTATTTCGTGGCTTACAGTAGGCACACAGGCTATACGGGCAGCGAAAGTGAATCCTACACAATGTTTAAAGGAAGAATAACATATAGTGAAAGAAGATATATATGCTGAAGCATTATTTACAGGTGGTATATCGCAGCTTTGCCCGCTATAAGAGCACATTCCTGATAAATCTCGCAGGATTATCAGCAGCAATGGCGTGCACCATGCTGATCTTCCTTTGGATACAGGATGAATTGCAGATTGACAAATTTCACCAGCATCAAGGGCGGCTCTTTCAGGTAATGACCAATGATATAGTGGCCGATAAACTGGTAACGACCGATGGTGCAGATGCGATGTTGGGAGATACCTGGAAGATTGAATTGCCGGAAGTGAAATATACTGCTGTTATTACACCGCCTTCATGGTTCAGTAAATTTACACTATCTACCAACGACCATGACGTTCGCGCAGCAGGTTACTTTGCCAGTAAAGATTACTTTAAGGTATTTTCTTTTCCGTTGATGAAAGGAAATAAAGATCATGTACTGGCAGACAAGAATTCTATTGTTATTTCAGAGTCACTGGCTGAGAAACTTTTCCGGACAACAGATTGTGTGGGCAAAACGATTACCTGGAAATGGTTTGATATGCAACGCGAATGTGTTGTTACCGGAGTTTGTAATGATATAACGGCACAATCTACCTATCAATTTGATTTTCTTTTGTCGTTCGATGCGTGGAAGGAAATTATTCACACTCCGGATGTATTAACGCCTGCAGGGCCGTTTCCCACTTTTGTTGTTCTGAACGATCATGTAGATATAGGGCAGTTCAATGCACACATTGCCGGATATATAAAACAAAAATTCCCGAAAGCCACTGCCACGTTGTTTTTACGTCCGTTTGAAGACGGCTATTTACATAACGTATATGAGAATGGAAAACCTTCGAGCGGTAGAATGGTATATGTAAAATTGTTTGCCGCCATCGCTATATGTATACTGTTGATAGCGTGTGTCAATTATATGAATCTCTTTACAGCAAAAGCTTCGCGCAGAGTAAAAGAAGTTGGTATAAAGAAAGCGATAGGGGCTTCGCGCAAAACACTGGTTACACAATATATAGCGGAGGCTCTTGCAACAAGTTTTCTTTCGCTGTTTATCGCAGTGCTGATCGTGGATCTTTTGCTGCAACCGTTTAACGCAATCACTGGTAAACATTTGATATTGCAAGTCAATTTTGTGGTTATACTCTCATTTGCGGGTATAGCGCTTCTTACAGGATTGATTGCCGGAAGTTACCCGGCCCTATATCTATCCGGATTCAAACCTGCCCATATACTGAAAGGAAATATACATAGCGCCTGGGCCGAACAGTGGGCTCGTAAGGGATTGGTGGTTTTTCAGTTTGTGGTGTCAATCATATTTATGGTGGCAGTAGGCGTGGTATACAAACAAATGAAATTTGTGCAGGAAAAGAACCTGGGCTATAACAAAGACAACGTCATCTATTTTGATATGGAAGGAAATGTAGCCGTGAATATAGATGACTTCCTTTCGGGCTTAAACAATTTAACAGGCGTGGCCCACGCTTCCAGTGCACAGTATACCATCGTTACGTCTCCCTTCGAAGCGCCCGGAGTGCGATGGGACGGTAAAAATGCTGACGACCGAATACGTTTTGCACCGATGGCAGTAAACTATGGATTGATGGAAACACTGGGTATGCAGATGCAGGAGGGACGATCTTTTTCACGCGATTTTCCTGCCGATACAACTGCCGTAATTTTCAACGAGGCGGCTATACGCGCAATGGATTTGACTGACCCTATTGGGAAAAAAGTAAATATATGGGGTGTCGATCGCACAGTAGTAGGTGTAGTAAAAGATTTTCATTTTCAATCACTGCACGAACAGGTGAAGCCGTTCTTCTTCAGGCTCTCTCCGAAAGAGACAATTGTGGTAATGGTCAGTCTCGCCAATACAGATCGGGAGAAAACGATAAGTCGTATTAAAGAATATTATACAAAGTATAATCCGGGTTTTGCATTCGACTATCATTTTCTGGATAGTGATTATGATGCACAATATATAGGGGAACAACGGGTCTCTGTATTATCGCGGTATTTTGCTGTACTGGCACTGATCATATCATGTCTCGGCCTGTTGGGGCTGGCGGCCTTCACAGCAGAGCGAAGACGAAAAGAGATCAGCATTCGAAAAATACTGGGCTCCAGCGAGGTCAATATTATTTACCTGGTGTCTGGTGATTTTACCAAAACAGTTTTTATAGCAATTGTTATTGCACTGCCGGTTAGCTTTTTCATTATGCAATACTGGCTTAGTAATTTTGCCTACCGCATAGAACTGCGGTGGTGGTTCTTTGCGAGCGCAGGTATAACAGCGCTGCTCATTGCATGGCTTACCGTTGGACTGCAGGCTATACGGGCAGCGAGAGTAAATCCTACAAAGTGTCTGAAAGATGAATAGACTAAATGGAGAAGAGGTTATCAGAAAAAATAACCTCTTCCACCAATGGCATTATGCTATTTGATTCAAAGCCTTGAACGCGTTTACAGGCGATGAAAGGTACAGCTGGTATATTTGAGCTGTTGCACCTACGTGAATTTCTGTTTCGTTCTTCTCGATACCAGCGAATAAAGTTTCAGCCACTTGCTTCGGAGGAATTCCGTTCTGCGCACCATTCAGATCTTTCGCCATATCTGTATCTACCAATGGAGGCATCAGTTCAAATACTTTAACAGATGTATTCGCCAATGATTGTCTCAGTACACGAGTATAAGCATGTACGGCCGCCTTGCTGGCTGAGTAAGTAGGAAGCAGCATACCTGGTGCGAATACAACAATAGATGATACGTTTACGATAGCAGCTTCCGGTTGTTTTTTCAGTATAGGAAGTAAACTGTCTGTAAGGCGAACCAGCGACAAATAGTTAATAGAAATTTCTTCATGTGCTTTGTCGTATGCATTAGCTTCATCTTCCAGTTTGAAGATGTTGGCAAAGCCCGCGTTGTTGATCAACACACTCAGATCGCTGAAATCTTTTTGAATTTTACTTTTCAGGTTAGCAACGTCTTTTTCCGAGGTGATATCGCAAGGTATAGCAGTAACATTTTTCAATTGACCAGCAGCTTTTGTAAGCTTCGCTTCATTTCTTCCAATGATAATTACTTTGTTACCATCAGCGCTTAATATTTTGGCAGTCTCAAATCCTATCCCGGAGCCACCGCCCGAGATCAATACAGTTTTGTTTTGAATTTTCATATAAATATTTGTTGATAAAAGTGTTTTCAGTTAAGTGCTTAAAATAGACTTTTTGGTCTATTTTAAGCTATGCAATATTTCTTCGTTTATCACTCATGTACGTGTTAAACCATGAAAAAGACTAAAAAGTCTTTTTTTAATTAAAAAAATTATGTCAGGTATTCTTCGAGTTCTTTTTTAAGACTTTTGATCAGCGTAAGCATAGGTTTGTTGCTGTTCACCACCCGGCAAATAACGATAGTGCCTTCAATAGACGAATATAGTTTAATAGCAAACTCATCGGCATTCAGCGATTCTTTATACTCTCCGCTTTTGATGCCCATCTTCAAAATAGACGAAAACAATTTGTGCGATGCTTCAAACGCGACTTTTACTTTTTCGCGGATCTTCGGATTGTTGTCATCCGATTCTACCGCCAGATTAAAGATAGGACATCCACCATTGACTGGTGTCTCAAAAGGATTTTTACTGAACTCCAGGTATGCCAGTATCTTTCCGTGAGCAGTATCTGCTTTGCTAATAACAGCACCAACACTGGAGGAAATTTTCTCCAGCAAGTAATCGGCTACGTCACTCGATAGAGCTGCTTTATCTTCAAAATGATTATACAGGCATCCTTTTGCAACGCTGGCTGCTTTCAAAACATCATCCACAGAAGTGCCGGCAATCCCCTTTTCATTAAAAATAGGAGCGGCCCGCTCTATAATGTACTGTTTTGTTTTTTCTGCCTTGCTGGTCATATTGATTATGTACGGGAGCAAATATAGACCAAAAAGTCTATTTTGTTCAAAAGCCTGTAAAAAAAAAGAAATTTTAAAAAAAATATCAGGCACTGTTGAAAATGACCAATCGGTCATTTATGTTTGTGTCGTCAATGGAACAATCATGACCAAGGCAGAACGTACACGGGAATTTATTATCGCGCAATCGGCCCCTCTTTTCAACACGAAAGGAATTGCCGGAACATCCATGAGTGATATACTCGAAGTAACAAACCTCGCCAAGGGAAGTTTATATGTGCACTTTGAAAACAAGGAAGATCTTTCGCACGCTGTAGTAGACTATCACCTGGCAAAACTTGGTGAGGCTGTAAGCACTGAGATGAACAAAGAGGCTACAGCGAAAGGAAAATTATTCGCCTATATCGATACACTTGCCGACACACTGAATCCTCCGTTGGAAGGTGGTTGCCCTATGTTGAATTTCGGCATGGAAGCTGACGACACCGATGAAGTTATTCGCAAGAAACTAAACGATGCTATTGAGCGGGCGCAACAGGATTTGGCGGGCATTATCCGGAAAGGTATAGCAGCAGGTGAATTTCAAGGTGACTGGGATGCAAAAGAATTTGCTACAAAAATGTTTGCCCTGGTAGAAGGTGGTATCATGATGTCGCGCATAGCCGGTAATAATAAAGCCATGAAGGTGATTGCACGCTCTTTGAAAAAGGAAATTGAAGAAAATGAAACGTAATTTTTTTTAAATATAAAATGACCGATCGGTCATTTATTTCGTTAGACAACTTATATCCATTTAAAACTTTGAATACATGAAAACACAGAAAGTATGGTTTATCACAGGAGCCTCTCGTGGCTTCGGCTTTGATATAGCAAAGGCAGCCCTGCACGCAGGTGATAAAGTGGTAGCAACCGTAAGGAAAAATCCCGAACAATTGACAACATCACTGGGCAATGCGAAAGATTTGCTGGTAGTAGTACTCGATGTAACAAACCGGCAACAAATAAAAGAAGGTGTACAGAAAGCAATCGCGCAGTTTGGCAGGATCGATGTACTGGTAAACAACGCTGGTTACGGATTACTCGGAGCATTTGAAGAAGCTTCTGACGAGGAGATCAAAAAGCAATATGATACTAACGTGATCGGACTGATCGATGTAACGCGTGCTGTGTTGCCTTCTATGCGTGAGAATAAAGCAGGACACATTATCAACATTTCTTCATTGTTCGGATACAAGGCTAGTGTTCCCGGTTTCGGTATATATAGCTCTACGAAATTTGCTGTAGAAGGAATATCAGAAGGACTTGCAGTAGAAGTAAATCCATTCGGTATACAGGTAACAGCGCTGGCTCCGGGTCTTTTCAGTACAGATTTTCTGGCGGGCGATTCGTATGTTCAATCTAAAAATATACTCGAAGCATACGCACCTACGGTAGGAAAGATACGGGAAGCAGCCGGTCAGATACATGGCAACCAGCCAGGCGATCCTTCAAAACTGGCGCAGGTGGTAATTCAACTGGCCTATAGTGAAAATCCTCCTTTACATTTACCGGTAGGTAAAGATTCAGTAGCAGCATTCAGGGAGAAAGTAGTAGCTACCGAAGCAGAAGTAAAAGCGTGGGAAGCCGTTTCGAGCAGCACCGATAAACAAGCAGAGCCTGCCTAGTATATGCGTACTGCTGTTGAACTTTTGCACGCGTACCTGAAGAATGTACAGGATGTGCGTGTAGCCTCAGAGTTGTTTGCGGCCGATGGTGCACTGGAGTTACCCTATCTGAAAACACTGGGATATACCTGGCGTGCAGAAGGCCCGGAAGAGATCCGGAAATTCTTAGAAAATGTATTGTCGCTCTTTGATGATTTCCGCTTTCACAGCACGAAGATCTTTATCGATTTGCCTGATCAGGCGTTCGGTGAATACGAAGTAACAACTACTGCGAGAGGAACCGGTAAACCTTTTCACCAACTCTATATGGGCCGCATTGTGGTAGAGAATGATAAAATAAAATTATTGCGCGAAGCACTGGATACTGTTGCGTCACAACAAGCGCTCTCCTGATGATTGACACGGCAAAACAAAAAATAGTGGTACTGGCAGAACTTACAGTGCAACCTTCTTTATTGGAAGAAGCGATTGCTATAACACTTGCCAATCAAGGGCCATCGCTGAAAGAACCGGGATGTGAGGTATTCACGATTACATCGAAAAAGGATGATCCCTACACATTGGTGTTCTTCGAAGTGTGGAGTTCGCAGAAAGCATTGGATGAACATATGCAAACGTCTTATGCAAAAGAGTTTTTTGAAAAGATACCCGCTGTTTTAGAGAAACCCCCGATGTTGCAGTTCTTATCGCTGATAGCTTGATGGCAGGTATATATTTAGTAGCGTATATAGTATTATAAGACAATGATGATTTAACAGGATAATGGGTATTCTGTGGTTTAGTTAGTTTGAAGAGGCGTACGCGGTGGTGTATGCCTTTTCTTTTTTTGTGAAAACTAAACTCACCCATTATTATATTTTAGATGTTGCATATAAATGATCACACTTTTGTTTCTTTGCTGCAACTAAATTAAACCGATATGATAAAGTACGTTACGTGTCTTGCTATGATCAATTTTGTATGCTGTCAAGCATGTTTTTCACAGGAGAAGGACTTTAAGTTAACAGCCACGATCAGTAATCCCGTTCGGGATACACAGGTCGGATGGTTTGATATTGATAGCGAATCTTTTGATGATTACAATGTAACAAACCGTTCGTATGCGGTAGGCCTTATCGGCACCTATCCGCTGAGTGATCATGATGGATTTAGACTTCGCTTGAATTATACTCATATAGAAATAGAAGAGTATCACAATACTGTATTTCAAAACATCAGTACCAAGACTTCGGCCACAGGGAGACAAGATAAATTGACTATTGCGCCAGGCTATGTATATATGTTGGGCTATAAGAAATTGAATTTTAATGTCGGCTTTGAGGTGCCATTTACGCTGCATGGGAAATATACACTGGATATTTACGATGAACAGCGAGACGTTACATCCGGTGATCCCGGAACATCCGGCAGAACGTTGCGTACCATTCCTAAAGGTTATGCGATTGGTGTAGCTGCCATTTCAGGTTTTGACTTCAGACTTGCAAAACGATTTTCAATAGGTGCCGAGTTTTCTCCAACATTGCAATATGCAAGACTTGGCGGATCAACGACTACTGATAATAATGGACAGCCTGGTGTTGGAACTGAGGACAAGCTTCGAGGTATAACATTTGTTGAGTATCGTTTCTCTCTTTGTTTGTCTGTTCACATTTAGTGCCAGGATGTGGCTACGTCACCTCTATCGCTATTTGAACTTCGTTTTCTTCTAACGGAATTAATATAGTTTCCAGTCCGGGAAGAAATTAATCGTTCTTCTTTGCGGCCTGATGGAAACCGAGAGTTCTTTTTTAGAAATTGTTAGTTGCGTTTGCTAGAAACTGATTCCACGTTTCATGGTCAAAACAGATTGTATCAGTATGAAATGAAGAGAGGTGTATAGATATACACCCTCTTTTTTTTTCAACTATAGCAGACGGGAATGGAGTTCTATAAAAATACCGGTACCCGGCAACGCCTCTAAGAGCCCATCTATGAAGACATTTGCCGAGACCGGAAGTATGAAGAGGAGCAGTACGTGTGTGTTATTCAGAATCGTGATTTTTTCTGGATGGCATATTTTAGTCCGAATTGCGGAACTACCCTGGTATCATCATTTTCCTGAAGAAATTTTTGTCCGCCAACAGCCAACTCGAGCCATAAGCCGTCATCAAT
Source organism: Ohtaekwangia sp. (assembly GCF_036568665.1). Classification (GTDB taxonomy): domain Bacteria; phylum Bacteroidota; class Bacteroidia; order Cytophagales; family Cyclobacteriaceae; genus Ohtaekwangia. The sequence continues at coordinate 10,042 of NZ_DATCSD010000110.1, forward strand.
TTTCATTTCGCCACCAATGGTATAACGTATATACTCTCGTTTTTCTGTAGTCTCTCCGTTAATGGTAGCCTGGCTATACAGAAATTCTGCGGAGAATCTTTTATCAGCTTTACCCA
>NZ_DATCSD010000111.1:0-26668 GCF_036568665.1 Ohtaekwangia sp.
TCCAACACCTATACCTTCACTATTGGGTTGTGTCCAGGCCCAGCGCGCATCTATACCATCGGGTGCTGCATCCAGATAACCTTGTTGTGCGGCCAGTGTATCGTCTGCTGCATTTACCAGCGGATCGGTAACCGACATTTCTTTATATACCATTTCCACATCATGAGCATCCTGCAACGTGCGTATCAACTCATCGATGTTACCATCATAATTGCGATAATCGAGTCGCCAGTAATTAGACAAGCTGTTCATAGGAGGCAACTCTGATTTTTGCGCCTTGCTTTCCAGCTCTTTGAGCTGAGATACAGAAACACTTTTTATACTTCTTCGGGTAGACTTGGGGGGAAACTTTTCCAGCAGGCTGGATACTTTATCCATCTGATGTTTTCGTGCAAACTCTTTCAGGTTATCGCCTTCGAGGTAGGAGAATTGATCGGATAACCTCACAATGACAAAACCACTGTATGGTTTAACTTTTTCGGTGTGATTAAGATTTCGTCTGGTGCTTCTCCTCTGATCTAAGGTGAAGCAACGCGGGCTTTCATGATTGTACATGCTTAAAGGTTTTAGGTGACCAGGATAAGTTTTACAAATGCAGCAATAGCAGCTAACAGTAAAACGGGTACAATAACTTTTTGCGGACGCAAGTTGAATGATCCATTCCCCTCTGCGGGAATAGTATGGGGATCGGAAACGCAAAACCCACCCCTTCTTTCGTGAGGAAAAAAGACAAGGTGGGCTCTGCTATCAAAGATACTAATTCCGGAAGCGATGCCGCCTGTAACGGCATATTAATTTTTTATGTGATGACATATATATACCTGATCGTATTCCTACATCATCCGTAATGCGACAACTGATTTTTATTTCAACAACCAGCCCAACACATCGCCCATAAATTCACTGCACTGGTAATTGTTTACACCTTCCCAACTGGTCATGTATAGCGAAACCATGCCCTCGCCCATGGCAACGATCTTGCCACCGCTCTTGAGCTTTGTAAATGTACCAAAGGGTTCATCCTTCGTAAGCTTGCTATAGCAGAATGGTGTTCCTCCATTTACAAGTCGCGCACCATGATACGGAATGCTCAGCTCTTTGGGTGTGATGGCACTGATTTTGGCAAGACCCCCGGCTCCTGCTATAGGGCTATCTTTACCGAACTGTATACCATAAGGACTAAGTATATCATTTGCATTTACTTGTTCAAGCGTAGACCAGTAATCGGCATCCATCACTAACAGCAATGATCCGCCTTTTTGTAAATATTGCTGGATGGCTTTTACTTCATCTGTTTCATATTTAGCAGAAGGTATATGAATGAACAACACATCCGTCTTGGCAAGAACATCGGGAGTCAGTTTACCTTTGCTATAGCTAACATCGGCATTGAACGCCGTGGCATTCTTCACCAGTTCGCCATTCAGGTATTTGATGCGTTCCACCTGGTCAGGTTTTCTGCTACCGGGAACTGCAGGATCGAACCAGAATATCTGTCCATGCGATACATCTACCAGTACGTGTTGCCGGGCAGCGGCCGGTTGTGCTTTTACAGAGACGGAAGCAATCACGATTACCAGCATCCCTGCTATATTCGTGACTATGGATTGTAAGGTTGTAGTTTTCATAAAAGATGATTTGGTGTTTTAGTTGTTTCAAGGATAGTGCCAACGATATAGCTGTAACGCAGTATAATTTACCCTACCGGAGACACTACTTTGTTCGATTGCGAAAAAACCTGTTCGCCAGCGAAGCACTTGTATAGATACCTGTATTTGATAGGCGAACAAGGCTCGTGATATATACTATACACCAGAGCCATGTTCTATAGTAAGCTAACGTAATGCTAATGGTTACTCGCTTCGCAGACTTTTTACGGGGTTGGCAACTGCTGCCTTCATGGTTTGGAATAGCATAGATGCAAAAGCAATTGCCACAACAGAAACACCGGCCAAGGCAAAGACCCACCATTGAAGAGCGATGCGATAAGCAAAATCTTCCAGCCACTGATTCATTGTCCACGCGACAACAGGCACGGCTATAATAAAGGCAATCACCACCAGTATTAAAAATTGTTTCGACAGCATGATCAGTACTTCCGTGGCAGAAGCTCCCAGTACTTTGCGGATGCCAATCTCTTTGGTTCGCTGTGCTGCCGTATAGGCACTTAACCCAAACAAGCCCAGCGCTGCTATAGCGATAGCAATAACAGCAAATATAGTAAAGACTTTACCGGTGCGTTCTTCTGAAAAGTACATGGCTGAAAATCGCTGATCGAGAAACGAATAGGCAAAAGGTGCATCCGGGTTAAATGCATTCCATTGTTCCCTGGCAAATGCTATTACTTCCTGCACATCGGCAGCCTGAAATTTTACCAGCGTAATACCGTTATGACGCGGAAGCATCATCACCAGCGGACCAATCTTTTCGCGGACGGATGCGTAGTTAAAATCCTTTACTACTCCAACAACATGAAATTCATTTTGACCGGAGGTAACAATCGTCTTGTTTAAAGCTTCATCCGTTGTCCAGCCAAATGCACGTGCAGCCGTCTCGTTGATTACGATACCAGAGGAATCAGAAGGAAAATCCGGAGAAAGATTTCTGCCTTCTTTTAATGCTATACCGAGTGTAGGAACAAAATCATAGTCGATCCGGAATATATCGATGTGTATTTCATCATGACTCTCGCTCTCCAGGTTTTGTTTTGCAAAAGCCTGTGTGCCATCCGGAGGTGCTCCGGGAATATTGCGTGCTATTGATACGTTCGTCACGCGACTGTTACGCAGCAATTTTTCTTTTAATACACTTTCATTGTTACGCAACAGGTAACTGTCTTCAATCACCATTACCTGTTCTTTATTATAGCCCAGATTTTTATTCTGCATGAAACTAAGCTGCTGGTATATTACCAGGGTAGCTACGATAAGTGCAGTGGAAACTGCAAACTGAAATACAACAAGACCACTGCGCAGACTGTTACGTTTACCATCGGCACTGCCGGAATTTGCCTTGAGCACACGAAGTGTTTTGAAAGATGACAGGAAGAATGCCGGATATATACCTGCCAGCATGCCAACAGCTACGAGCGAAAATAAAACGATTGCCACGGTAACGGGTTGCAGGAAGAAATCAAATCCTATAGCAATGCCGGTTAGCTGATGAAAATAGGGTAACAGTATGGACACAATACCATAGGCCACAAACATCGCACAAAATGACAGCAGGACTGATTCTGTCAGAAACTGGATGATCAGCTGCATCCGCAATGAACCCATTACTTTACGGATACCTACTTCACGCGAACGTTTCGCAGAAGCGGCTGTTGACAGATTGATAAAATTTACACACGCCAGCAACAGTATAAATATAGCCAGTGCACCAAAGATATATACATACTTGATGTCGCCATTGGGTTCAAGTTCATAGGCTGAATGCGAGTATAAATGAATATCGCGAAGCGGCTGCAAGGTAAAGATGAACGTATTAACCGATTTCTGGGCTTCCGCCAGACTGATACCCATATCTTGCTGAACTTCGGGCACTACATACTTTTCTACTAACTGCGGAAATTTAGCCTGTAAGGTAACGGGGTCTGTATGCTCATTTAAGCGTAGATAAGTATATACCCCTACGTTACTCCACGTCTCCCGATCAAAACGCAGTCCTGACATGCTGATGAAAGCGTCAAAATGAAAATGACTTTTATCCGGCACTTCGCTGATCATACCGGTAACTTTATACTCACCGTCCTGTCCGAATGACAATACTTTTCCCAATGGACTTTCTTCACCGAAGTACTTCTGTGCAAAGGCTTTTGTTACTACTATGCTGTTGGGTTCACGAAGCGCTGTCTTGTCATTACCTTCTATGAGCTGAATAGAGAAGAACCGTAGAAAGTTTGAATCGGCCATCGCCATGTGCTGTTCCTTGAATACGGTTTCTTTATAGCGCAGGTATAATTGTTTGGCGCGAATAAACCGCGTAAAATCGGCTACCTCGCCAAAAGCATTTTTCATTCCTCTTCCCACAGCAAAATCAACGTGCGGGTAGCCATCCGTTGCACCGTTGCCATTCACATTTATACCCACGCGGTATATCTGATCAGCCTGTTGAGGATAGGTATCATAGGTAAGCTCGGTATATAAATAGGCACTGATCAACAGGCAGCACGTAAGACCAATAGAAAGGCCCAGGATATTAATGAAGTAAAACGTCCTGTTTTTAATGAGGCTTCGCCAGGCAATAACAAAGTAGCTTTTAAACATAGGTTTTGAGTTACAACGCGGTTAACAGGATAACAACTATGCCAACTACCAACGTACAGTAATACAAAGAGATACCGAATAATCAGCAGTCTTTACGTTCCGATGTCGGACGTTTATTGACCGGCCGCGGTCAGCAAGAATAGTCTGCCGATTGCTGTTCACCACAACCAATCCACCCGGAGGACACTCTAATTTTTAGTATGACTAAATTCGAATATCCGGTTATACATCTCTTGATTGGCAGCAATTGCCTTCCTGGAAAATGCCTGGCATGAACGCGAAAGATGAGCAGCCTATACTACATGAGGAATCTCTATCCCGTAGAAACAAGTCAACAAAATATACCCTTTATCAGGAACAAATAAAAATCGGGATTTAGGATAAGGACCACAGTATAGATTTATCTCCCCGAAGAATGAAATACAGTCATCAACTGATAAACTGCTGGACAGTTCTACAGTAACGAATACCTGTATCATCCATTGGGCATGAAGTTTTGCCCATAAGCATAAGTATCAAACAAAAAATCTTATCAACATGAAAACAATCGTATTTGCATGCTTTATGATATTCGGTGCTGCAGCAGTACTGAATGCACAGGACACTACATCTATGACGCGCGATAAATATCGCCAGGATGCCGCGAAAGATCAGGATCACAAAAGTCAGGACAATTATACGGATAAGGATGTGATCGCTGCAAGTGAATTGCCCGCGAACATTCGCCAGCAATTGCAAAGCGGTGATTATAGTGCGTATACTGTTTCAAAGGCTTATCGTAAAACAAAAGATGGTCAGACTTTGTATGCAGTAGAACTGAGTCGCGGCAATGAAAAGAAGAAAGTAAAATTTGACGCGCAGGGAAATATCCTGAAAGAGAAAACAAAGGGTAAAGATAATCAGTAACCTGTAGACAAAAGTATGGAAGGTATCGTCCATGCTGTTCTACAAGAAAGGCTTTCTTATTCGGAAAGCCTTTCTTTTTTTATAACACGTCACTTCCATCATTTTCCGTTGTGAGCTTTTGCAGAAAGTAATTTGAGCTTTTTACGAAAGCTCCGGGCCGATATAGCGGTATACCTTTGAGTCACGTGAAATGAAAATATCCACACGACTCAGACACTAACGATATATTCCATGAAAACTATTTTTATTACAGGCGCATCAACGGGAATGGGTAAAGCGGCTGCTCTGCTTTTTGCTGAACGTGGCTGGAAGGTGATTGCGACTATGCGTACACCTGAAAAAGATACAACACTTACGCAACAAAAGGGTATTACGGTATTACCGCTTGATGTAACCAACAACCAGCAAATATATACTACAGTTGAGAAGGCACTCTTGCTGGGAAACATCGATGTAGTGTTAAACAATGCCGGTTATGGATTGATGGGACCACTGGAAGGCGCTACGGATGCACAAATTGCAGGACAACTCAACACAAACCTGTATGGAGCTATACAAGTGATCAAAGCATGTATACCTCACTTTCGGGAAAAACATGGTGGCATGTTTATTACCACTACTTCCATCGGTGGTCTTACTACATTTCCCTTTTCATCGGTATACCACGCCACCAAATGGGCATTGGAAGGATTCAGCGAAAGTCTTTCGTATGAATTGAAGCCGTTTGGAATTACGGTTAAAACAGTTGCCCCCGGTGGTATCAAATCAGCGTTCAGAGATTCACTGCACATCAGTCAACATGAGGCGTATACCACACATTTTCAAACCATGATGCCAAAGCTCCAGGGTTTATTCCATCCATCGGAGCCGGAGGAGATCGCAGCGGTAGTATATGAAGCGGCTACCGATGGCAAAGATCAATTGCGCTATACGGCAGGCCCGGATGCAAGAGCGCTCTATACCGAACGTATTACCGGAGGCGATGAAGCTTTCCGCAAACGGATATCGGGTATTGTATTCGGGTGATTACCTTTGCACAGGTATAGCGATATGGAAGAACTGCAAACCTGGAATCACGATGGTATAATATACTCGGTCAATCACGGTATAAAACGCAGTGGTGAGGAGTTTATCAAAGATCACTCAGCAGGCTATATCATTGCCGGAAAATTACTGATTATCGATGGCGACCGTACGGACACGTATGGGCCCGGAGATATAGCGTTGTTCAGAAAGAATAACCTGGCTAAATTCATTAAGCAATCTATCGAGCCGGAACCTTTTAAGGCCGTATCAATCATCCTGGACAACGGCTTACTAACCAGTATGAGTGAGAGCCGTAAACTATATGCAGGCAAATCAACAAACGTATATCGCGTATCGGTGCCCATCGCTGCCGATAGTCTGCTTCAGCATTATTTTAACTCGCTTCTGCCCTTATTTAAAGAGCCACTGTCTGCAGAGCTGATACGATTGAAGAAAGAGGAAGCAGTGCTCACGTTGCTTCATAAAAATCCATTTCTGCAAGATATACTCTTTGACTTTGGTATACCGGGCAAGATTAACCTGGAAGCGTTTATGAACCGGAACTTTCGCTATAACGTACCGCTGGAGAAAATGGCTTTTCTTACAGGCAGAAGCCTGGCTACATTTAAGCGTGATTTTGAAAAGACGTTCGGCACTTCGCCCAATCGCTGGATACAACAAATGCGATTGAAGGAAGCGCATTACCTGATAACGGAAAAGAACATTAAACCTTCTGAAGTATACCTGCAGGTAGGCTTTGAAACGCTCTCGCATTTTTCGTATTCATTCAAGCAGTTCTTTGGCAAGAATCCATCTGCGCTATAGCATATATATCACTATATTTCATTAGCAGCGTTTAACTATAACGTGACAACGCGCGTGAGCGATTGAGCGGCATGTTTGAGCCCGAAGCGGGTTTGCGCGGTGGGCTGGCGAGTAGCGAAAGCGCGGCCCGCATGGTTGCCATTGATTTTAGATGGCAACCATAGGGACACGCTCTATATATACTCTATGCTATAAACAGCCAAGTATATATAATAAAAACTACTGTCTTCGTCTTATGCGGAAGCTACACGTTAGTGAGTGTATGGAATTGTCATTGAAGTCCAGGATAAGATCTGTCGAAAATTCACCGCTGATAAATCCACCGACCGGGCCATACTCCGTAATAGTTACAGTAACAGGCACCGGTGCATATCCACGGCCACTCGGGAATGCGTTTGAAAATACATCGGAGAATTTATGTACACCTTCCGGATCACTGCCCCCATCAAACTGAAATGCCATTTTCTGACTTTCGTTCGGATTGCCGCTTAACGTAACAACTTGTGTCCACGCTGCAGGAGTAAGATTATAGGCCGCAACAGTATCCGTTGGTTCCTGTATACTTACAGATACATCGTCATACGTATAATTGATAAAACCCATCGTGCTTGTTCCGCAGGCTGTCAGTGTACCGAGATTATTAACGCCCGCATTCAGGTGTACTGATGCCGGTATATTTTGTTCGTTTGTAGCATAATCAACCACCACTATATTTACATCGGTGTTTGTACAAGCCAGACCGGTAAAGCTAAACGTTCCATTGGTGATAGCGATGCGGTTATAGAATCCGTTGTCGTACGTTTGTACATAACCATCGGCAACGGGTTGGTTCTCGCAGTCACGCACCGTGCCGCTCAAGGTAACAACACTCTGCCCGAGATTACCGGTTAATGTACCGAGATCTATATCTGTAGCCGCTGTTGAAAACTCATGTGAGTAAGCCGACAATGCACAGGGCGTGAGGATATCCAATACCAGGTTTGCATTGGCAAATACGGCACCGGATATATACCCGTTGGCATCGGTATAACCAAATTTACCATAGCCTGCATTTTTAGGAAGCCCTCCTATATTTATAGTGACCGGAACGTGTGCCAGTGGTTGCGAAGAAGCATCTACAACACGTGCCGAGAAGTTTACGAGTGGAATGCCCTCTGCTCCTTCCCAGAAGGAAAAGTGCTCAACGGTACCGATATACGCACCGCCGGTTTTCGTGGCGGTTCCCTCCTGCTTCCATAAACCTGTTTCTGTATTGAACGACCACAATGCTATAGTAGCAGGAGCATCAGAGGCTAATGCAGCCGGTATAGGTAATGTGATCGTGGCCGATTTGCCATCTTTGATTTGCAGTGTCTGCCCGTTGCTGCCGGTTAATTCAACGGCTACTGTAGTGAATGCTTTCAATGCTTTGGCATAGCCATCGGTGCTCGTACCTCTTGCATCGCCCGGGACTGCCTCTGCTGCAGGGTCTATCAATCGAACATTGACATGTACATCGCCAGTATAAGAAGCATTGGTACTGGCTGTTACCACTCCTTCTGCGGGTAGCGTTACCGTTGCACCGTCTGTCGATGAAGCAGAACCTCCGGAGCTGGCACTGATAGTACCGATCTCTGTTTTGGTAAGCAGTTTAACCCGTACAAAGTTTTCCTTGTTCGCTTGCGTGATAAAGGTTTTATAGCCATCGAAGTAACCAGTCTTGCTCACTTTTACCTGGCCGGCAAATTTGGCAAGAGAAGCTGCCGGTATTTCGAAATAACCATACTCATCTGTTAAAGCATGTTTATCACCAGCATCAACGTTGGCATAGACTATCGGAGTACCATCTTCGTCAGCGACAAAACCTGTTACAGATGCCGTTATCTTTTCTGTAAGATCAGGCGTGATTGGATCGGGATCAACGATGGTTACGTCATCATCATTACAAGCATCGAGGATACAAAGCGTAATGAGGGCAAAAAATAATGCGTAGAGTTTGGATTTCATAAGGTTTGTTAAACTATTTCGGTAACTATAAACTGGATTGTATTTATAACACAAAGTCATGTGCGGCTTTAGCCGGTAAATGTATACCTGTTAACACACATGCTTCTAAAAACCAAAAATACACTGAGACATCTTTTTCTTCTTCGCACACATCACAAAAACCTTACATACCAATCTTTCAGCAGGGTAAAAAGACGGTAGCCTCACCGTTATGAACAAGTACAAAATATAGTATTACACATGAATATAAAGAAAGTTTCTCGTGGAAGGTAAAGTTTTACTATAAGCGGTTAGGTATTTCAGTCATCACCGGGAGCATAGTAAAAAGAATTGTCAGGCAAAAGGTTTTGTACAAAATAACGATCGATAAAGGGAATAAAAATTACAACGCAAATGTGATCAGAAATGTATTCACTTTTTTACTTTAGCGGCACATCACGAACCCGAATACATTCCCTATGAAACTCATCGACAAACTTGCCTGGATCGAACTCCGCGATAAAACCATACTTACCACCCGCTCGCGTGGAAAAGACAAATACTATATACCCGGTGGCAAACGGGAACAAGGTGAAACAGATGAACAGGCTCTTTGCCGTGAGATTAAAGAAGAGCTGAGCGTAGACCTGAAAAATAACACACTGCAATTTGTAGGTACATTTCAGGCGCTGGCACATGGCCATGAAACAACTGGCACAGAGGTAAAGATGACTTGCTATACAGCCGACTATACCGGTATACTAAAAGCAGACTCGGAGATTGAAGAAATACGCTGGCTGACTTGCGCTGACCTGGACAAAGTATCGCATGTAGATAAATTGATCTTTGATTTCCTGCGAGAGAAAGAACTTCTTAAATAAGCCATACCCTTCCAGGGCAAAATATATACCCGATACAGGGTATATATTTTTCAAATGTTACCACATACTACCGGAAAAAACAGGTAATAACAAATAGAGGTATATATACCCAGACTATATACCTGTTGTGCCTCATTAATAAATTTATACTATATATTTTTCCATCTGCATCTTCTTGATATTATTGCAACGCAATTATGACCATTGTTTGTAATTATTAATTATTTCCAACCTTAAACAAACACGTACTATGAATGTATTTTTTAAAGTTCCCCTGCGGGGAATCAGGCTACTGTCATGTGTAGTAGCGATCGCTATCCTGTTATGTACATCGTGTGAGAATGAAAAGATCAGCTCCGATGAAAGCACCGCCCAACAAGAACTAAATGTTGTTGCATCCAAGTTACAGGCAGCTGGTTTTGATACCAGCGAAGGTTTCCAGAAGTATGAGAATGGCTACCTGGTAGAGTACGATATATTTCTGACGCCAGAAATGATCAATGAGCTGGCAGAATCGGCCACCACTCCGGCTAACGGACGCACCGAACATTACCGAAGCAATAATCTTGTAGTAGCTACACCGCGCACCCTGCAGGTATATATAGATGCCGGTTTCGGAACTTATATGCAAAATTCATTTGATGCAGCGTTGGCCCGCTATAATGCACAGGGTCTTGGCCTCACCTTTCAGCGCGCCAGCAGTTCTGCATCTGCCGATATCAGTATATTTTCCTTCTATGAAGTAAGCAATGTGCTGGGGTATAGCGCGGGCTTTCCTACCAACGGCAATCCGGCAAGCCCTATACGACTCAATACATACTACTATAACAATACCTCGACTCGCCCGGACGCTACTACGGTGATCGCGCACGAGATTGGTCATGCGATTGGCTTTCGTCATACAGACTATATGAACCGCACATTCAGTTGTGGCAGCGGTGGCAATGAAGGCGATGCCGGTGTAGGTGCGAATTATATACCGGGTACTCCTACCGGGCCATCTGCCGGCTCGTGGATGCTGGCATGCTCCAGCAATACCGATCGTCCGTTCACATCGGATGATGTAACAGCCCTGACAACAGTATATCCTAACCGGACTATACCGGCCGGCACTTCGCCTGTATATCGGTATTATAGCGGAAGCAGTGGCGATCACTTCTATACTACCAACTGGGGCGAACTCGGCTCGGGTAAAGATGGCTATGTATTGGAAGGTATAACCCTATATGCCAATACATCGCAGGCATCCGGAACCGTGCCGGTATACCGTTATTATAGCGGAAGCAGCAGCGATCATTTCTACACAACCAACTGGGGAGAACTTGGTGCAGGTGGCAGCGGCTATACCTATGAAGGTGTGGCGTTCTATGCGTTCACCTCGCAGGTAAGCGGTACAGTGCCGGTATACCGTTACTATAGCGGAAGCAGTGGCGATCACTTCTATACTACCAACTGGGGAGAACTTGGCGCTGGTGGCAGCGGCTATACGTATGAAGGCATAGGATTCTACGGATATCCCTGATACTGAAAATATACCCTCCCGACCATTAACAGAACTTCAAGGTATTACGAGTATACCTTGAAGTTCTTGCTTTATATCACCTTCCGGAAGTTCCTGCAGCAGTATTCCGCCATCTTCTCGTCCCCTTTTCGCGATTTCTTTTTTTGCCCGGGGATTAGTAAATTACTTGAATCATTTTTGAATAAAGACCTTATTATGCGATGGCAATGGGAAATTAAGCCAGACTCTGCCTGGTTTGAATGGAACGGAAAAGAGTTATGGCATTACCGCCACCTGTTGCTGCGTTTAATCCGCAGAGATTTTCTGACACAATATCAGCAAACGCTGCTCGGGCCGGTATGGGTAGTGATTCAGCCACTGGTAACGGTACTCCTATACGTTGTGATCTTTGATCGCGTAGTCGGCATTTCTACAGACCATGCGCCTCCCGTCTTATTCTACCTGAGTGGCATTATCCTCTGGAATTTGTTTGCAGAATCTTTCTCCGGGTCGGTATATACATTCAGTGCCAACGCTCCCTTATTCTCCAAAGTATATTTTCCCCGGCTTATCATTCCGCTCTCCGTTACCGCTACGCATATCATCCGATTCTTTATCCAGTTTGCTTTATTCCTGGGGATCTACGTTTTCTATATATACAAGGGAATCGTATCATTCCATCCGCTATATAGTATACTGGCGCTTACCCTGGGCGTTGTGGTGCCCGCTGGTTTAGGATTAGGCGCGGGGCTGGCGCTATCGGTGTTCCTGGCAAAGTATCGCGACCTTACCAACCTTATTCAACTTACCATTCGCCTGTTGATGTTTGCCACCCCGGTAATATACCCTTTGTCTATCGTACCAGAAACCATCAGGCGCGGCATGATTCTCAATCCCCTTACTCCTGTAGTAGAATTTTTTCGCTTTGCATTTCTGGGAGAAGGAATGTTTTCCATACTTCAGCTGGGGTATAGCCTGGGATGCGTTGCCGCTATATTTATATTCGGAGCTGTATTGTTCAATAAAATGAGCGCAAAGCTGATCGATGTTGTATAACAAATACGAGATACATTTTATACGTCCGATATACATGCAGGTTCATAAACAGTATACATGACAAGCGAAACAATCATTCAAGTTGAGAACCTGTCGAAGCTTTACCGGTTGGGAACGATCGGTACAGGATCGCTGCGGCAAGACCTGCAGCGGTGGTGGTATACCAACATCTTACAGAAGGAAGATCCGTTCTTTCAAACAGCGCGCGAAAAAGATATATCCAACGATTTTCTTTGGGCACTCCGCGATATCAGTTTTGATGTAAAGGAAGGCGAGGCATTTGCCATCATCGGGCGAAACGGTGCCGGCAAATCTACTCTGCTAAAAATACTTTCGAAAGTAATACGTCCGACACAAGGTATAGTACGTGGCCGTGGCCGCATTAACAGTTTGCTGGAGATTGGTACAGGGTTTCATGATGAACTCACGGGACGAGAAAATATATACCTCAACGGCCACTTCCTCGGCATGACACGCCACGAGATCCGCAGCAAGTTTGATGAGATCGTTGCCTTTTCCGGTGTAAGTCAGTTTATCGATACCCCGGTAAAACGATATTCGTCTGGCATGTATGTTCGATTGGCCTTTGCTGTGGCCGCACACCTGGAACCCGATATACTTATTGTAGATGAAGTGCTTGCCGTAGGCGATGCAGAGTTTCAAAAAAAATGCCTGGGGAAAATGAATGAGGCATCGCGCCAGGAAGGACGCACGATATTGTTTGTGAGCCATAACATGCAGGCTGTAACCAACCTGTGTCATCGTGCCATGCTCTTGCAAAAAGGAACGATGGTAACAATCGGTCCATCATCACAAGTTGTCAATCAATATTTAGGGGGAATTCAGCAGCATCAACTGCAACAGCAGTGGGATGCCCCGGAAAAAGCTCCGGGCAACGCCACGATACGAATGAAATCTGTACAACTTATACCGCTGCGCAGTAATGTCACCGCCCCCATTGACGTGCGCACGCAGCTTACACTGGAATTTGAGTTCTGGAACTATGAAGAAGATATAGACCTGGTTACAGGTATACATCTCTTTACGCAAAGCAGCGAATGTATATTTGATGTCAGCTCGAAATCGTTTCGTTACAAGAAAGGATTGATCAAAGGAAAATGTACTATACCGGGCAACTTTCTCAATGATGGCTCTTACTATATATCCATCATCTTTGTGCGCGATACCTCCGTAGAGGTGTTTTACCTGAATGAGTGTGTGTCGTTCGATGTGGAAGATTATCGTGAGAACATCCACTGGTATGGCAAGTGGATGGGCTATGTTCGCCCGGATTTTCCGGTGATCCTCACATCAGTACCATCACTCTGATTGTTATGCCTGTATTCAAACCCTATATATGTACTCATCTCGACCTGGCGAGCCATACCTCTCCGCCAGAACCGGTTACGCAGGAAGATGGCCAATATATAGTACTATGGTGGAATGCCCGGGCCATAGGTCATCTCTTTATAAAACCGGGAGAAGTACTCACGCCATCAGCCTACGAAGCAAAAATATTGCACGCTGCATCCTGGGCTATGCAGCATTATACCGGAACTACTGCAACATCATGGACTGTTTTCAGAAGTATATTTTCACAAGCGTTTTCCGTATCCGAAAAAATACCCTTAACCTGTAGGGCTACCGTTGTGATCTGCACACGGGATCGCGCACAAAACCTGCACCGGTGTCTCACCGGACTGACACAACAGGTATGCAAGCCCTCGGAAATAATAGTGATTGACAATGCATCTCGCCATGACGATACACGAAAAACTGTCGAAGCATTTAGTAATGTAAAATACATACGCGAAGACAACCCCGGATTGGATATAGCGCGAAATACCGGTGCCCGGGAAGCCTCCGAGCCAATTATACTATATACCGATGACGATACCGATATACACCCGCAGTGGGTATATGAATCGGTTAAAACATTTGATGATCCGGCTGTTATGGCCTTTACCGGGCTTGTGCTCGCAGCCGAACTTAACACCGAAGCACAGTATATATTTGAGCGCCACTGGCCATTTAACCGTGGCTTTATTGCCAAACGATACGACACGGTGTTTTTCAACGACACCGTAACCCAAGGGGTTCCTGTATGGACGATCGGTGCCGGGGCGAACATGGGCTTTCGCAAAAGTATATTTTCTTCAGTAGGTTATTTTGATGAGCGCCTGGATGTAGGTGCAGCAGGCTGCAATGGCGATTCGGAGATGTGGTATCGCATACTGGCTGCCGGATATACTATACAATACAATCCGCGGGCTATTGTATCCCATTATCATCGCGATACGATGGATAAATTTAAACAACAGATCTTTTTTTACATGCGGGGATTTACGGCCGCGATCATGATCCAGCACCAGCGCTTCAGGCACAAAGGCAATCTCCGGCATTTGTACAGGACACTGCCTCCCTACTATAGCTGGCTTTTGCTGCGGGGCTTCCCCTATAACCGCGGAAGATATAAAACAATATTTGCAGAAATACATGGAATATTTTCAGGATTAATTTTTTATCTTAAATACAGGAACACACCATCCAACCATTCCAGAT
Organism: Ohtaekwangia sp.; assembly: GCF_036568665.1. Lineage (GTDB taxonomy): Bacteria > Bacteroidota > Bacteroidia > Cytophagales > Cyclobacteriaceae > Ohtaekwangia. The sequence continues at coordinate 14,991 of NZ_DATCSD010000111.1, forward strand.
AAATCGTGTTACATCAGCCACTTGTATCAGTCATCATCCCCTGCTATAATCACGCACGATTTCTTATTGAAGCAGTCGAGAGTGTAAAGCAACAAACCTATAGTCATACAGAGATCATTATTGTAGATGATGGCTCAACAGACAACACACCTGCCATTTGCGAGCAGCTATCCGGAGTCAGGTATATATTTCAACCAAACCAGGGATTGTCAGCAGCCCGCAATACCGGGCTCGCCAACAGCCAGGGGGAATACCTGGTATTTCTTGATGCCGATGATTATTTATACCCGGAGGCACTGTCTACAAATGTGGCGTATCTTCAACAAAATCCGTCCTGGGCATTTGTATCCGGATGGCATCGTAAAGTGGATGAATGGCGATATCCGGTTGAGCAAGACACACTATCCGTTATAAGCAATAATCACTATATCCATTTACTCCAGGGAAATTATATCGGTATGCACGCGGCCGTCATGTATACCCGGTGGATACTCACTAAGTTTCAGTTTGATACTTCCCTGAAAGCCTGCGAGGATTACGACCTCTACCTGCGTATAACACGCCAGCATACCGTAGGCGATCATAATCACAACATGGCCGCCTATCGCATACACGGCACCAACATGTCATCCAAAATTCCGTTCATGCTGAACGCTGCACTACTGGTACACCAGCGACAAAAAGCCCATCTTCAGGGAACCGATGAAGAGAAAGCATGGCACAACGGCAGGGCTATCTGGAAACATTACTATACCGATAAGCTGAAGCAGGCTTTATATCGCCAGGTGTCAAAAGAAAAAATTATACCGGCATGGACCGATCGCAGCGCATTGCTGCAAGAGAGTATAACGGCAGGTGTCCGGTTAGAAAGTAAAGTTGCCAGACTCAGGATCAGGCAGGTTTTAAGAAAAATACTCCCTTCTGCTATACTTCGGAGATTATACAGGCTCGGATATATACACGGATATATACCACCCGTTGGAAAGATTCAGTGGGCAGACCTGGAACGCACATCGCCTTTTAGTAATGACTTCGGTTTTGATCGCGGTGGCCCGGTAGATCGCTATTATATAGAGAAGTTTCTCAGCGAGAACAAAACATTGGTACACGGACGCGTGTTAGAGATTGGAGATAATGCTTATACCAGGCAGTTCGGTGCACAGAGCGTTACACAAAGTGATGTACTCCATATTACATGGGCCAACGACACCGTTACATTTGTGGGCGATCTCAGTAACGCACCACATATACCTTCCGATGCTTTCGACTGTATCATTCTAACACAAACACTGCACTTTCTGTACGACTTCCGGGCTGCACTCGGCACATGCTATCGCATATTGAAAAAAGGTGGCACGTTATTAATTACCGTGCCGGGTATCAGCCACATTGATAAAGGCGAATGGAGGGATTTCTGGCTATGGGCATTTACGGATAAATCCATGCAAAAATTACTGGCTGAACATTTTAATGAAAACGATATTCACATACAGACATACGGCAATGTATATATCGCTACAGCTTTTCTCTACGGCATGGGACTACCGGAAGTGCGTCCGGATTTTCTGGATATACACGATCCCAGTTACCAGGTAATTATAGCGGTGAGGGCAACCAAATAATAATGGCTCACTTCCTGAAAAATATTTTTACACGAAACACAAAGGGCGCTCTGGTACTAATGTATCATCGTATAGCAGATAGCGCGCTCGATCCGTGGGATCTGAGTGTAAGCCCTGAAAACTTTGAGAGCCATATCCGGTATCTTCAGCAACACACAGAAGTTATACCCTTACAGGAACTTATACAACGGATATATACCCGACAATCGTTATACCCCTGTATAGCACTTACCTTCGATGATGGTTACCTCGATAATTATACGCAGGCAAAGCCCCTGCTGGAGAAGTATACCTTGCCTGCTACATTTTTCTTTACTACAAAATTCCAGTCGAACGATAAGGCATACTGGTGGGACGAACTGGAGCAAATGATCCTGGTGCAATCTGTACTCCCGGAAAAACTTTCTCTTACGTTGGCCGAAACTTCTTTTTCGTTTGCGCTGGGTGAAGCCCGTGTGCTTACAACTTCCCTCGAGAAAGAGATCCGAGCGTGGCGCTATGGCAAGCCACTATATAATGCGCGCCTTAGATTATTTCACGATCTCTGGTCTATACTAAAGCCGGCATCTATAACCGATCAGCAAACTATACTACAAGCTTTACGCTCGTGGTCAGGTAATACAATTTTTCATACACCACCTGTCATGAACGAATACCAGATACGGGATCTGTCGCGGTCGCCTTTATTGGAGATTGGTGCCCATACGGCAAATCACCCGGCATTGGGATTTCTTCCTCCGGATGCACAACGCGCAGAAATGCAACAAAGCAAAAATATACTAGAACAAATAACCGGTAAAGTTGTAACGGGCATCGCTTATCCTTACGGGAGTCTGAACAAGGACACACCGGTTATTGCACAGGTATCAGGATTTCAATATGCTGTATCAACCCATGCACAGGTTGTATCTGCTCGAATGAGTATATATGATATACCCCGGATTCAGGTTACAAACCAGGCGCCTGAAGCATTCAGTATTAGTATACAGCGGTGGCAACGCAACCAGGTATAGCAATGACGATGGATAAAGATGCAATGGTTTCTGTAATAACCTGCTTCTATACCGAAGAGGCGTTTCTGGAAGAGACGATCCAAAGCGTATTGCAACAGACGTATACGCATTGGGAAATGATATTGGTAGACGATGGCTCCACCGATACCAGTACAGAGATTGCCCAACGTTACGCTCATGCATACCCCGGCAAAATAATATACCTTCAGCACGAAGGCCACGCCAACAAAGGCGTTTGCAAGAGCAGAAATTTTGGTATAGCAAATGCTCGCGGTACCTATATAGCTTACCTGGATGCTGACGATGTGTGGCTGCCTGACAAGCTCCTCAATCAAATCCGTATATTCGAAGAGAACCCACAAGCAACTGTATTACTGGAAGCTTCAGAATACTGGTATAGTTGGCAAGACACGGCCAGAAAAAATATCGTTATAGATATAGGCACCTCTCCCGGCAAAGTATATACTCCTCCTGAACTTCTCATGCAATTATACCCCCTGGCAAAAGGAGCAGCACCTTGTCCATCGGGAATGATGGTAAAAAGAAGTGTGCACGATCACATTCATTTTGCAGAAGAATTTACAGGCGACAATGCCGTGTATGAAGATCAGGCTTTTCTGGCACAGCTATACCTCACACAAAAAATATTTGTCTCCTCTCAATGGAATAATCGTTACCGTCAGCGGCAAGCGTCCCAGGTATATAACGTTCATCAGCAAGGCAGGTATCATCGTGTACGGCAATATTACCTGGAGTGGTTTAGACGTTATCTGAACGATCATGCCATTCACGATGCGGATATAGAGTCTCTTTTACGCAAAGCACTTCTGCCCTATCATTATCCGCTATATTATTCTATCTTTTATACGCTACCGGCAAAAGTCCGTAGCAAAGCAAAACGCGTAGTCAGGAAGTTATTAAACCGCATGCCCTGATGGATGCTCCGAAAGTCACCGTTCTTATGCCAGTATATAATGCGGCAGCATTCTTACGGGAAGCTGTGGAAAGCATCCTTCACCAGACTTTTCGCGACTTTGAATTTTTGATTCTGGATGATGGATCCTCGGATAACAGCGCGGCAATCATCGAATCCTATACCGACCCGCGAATCCGATTCATCCGCAATGATCAAAATATAGGTATAGCTGCCACGCTAAACCGTGGTATTGAACTCGCCTCCTGCGAGTTGATTGCCCGCATGGATGCAGACGACATCAGTTACCCTGACCGACTACAGAAGCAATATGACTATATGATAACGCATCCGGCATGTGCACTGCTCTCAAGCTGGTGCCGGGTAGTTACGGCTGACAAGAAACATGTACGCATAGAAAAATATACCAGTCGTTTTTTTTATTACAATCTGACCTTTGAGTGCTGGATATACCACCCCACGGTTATATACCGGAAACAGGCCGTAAAATCGGTCGGCATGTATAGTATGCCCTATTCAGAGGATTACGATCTTTTCTGGAAGCTGGCACAAAAATTTCCAATAGATAATCTCAGTGAGGTGCTGCTGGATTATCGGCTTTCCCCGAACAGCCTCAACACTGTGCTTCGCAAAACTGAATATGACCTTGCCAACAGGCAGAATGTGATCCGCAATATTCAACACTATATGGGAGATACATTTACTATTCGGGAAGAATACCTGGAGTGTATGCGGCACAACATCGTTCCACTCGCGGCATTAAAAAGTATGCCGGGCATCATGGAATGTCTCTCAATACTGGATGCAATCACCTTGCAGATTAGCCGAACTGGGAATATAAATTGTCATCCGCAAGATATAGCGAAGGCTGCCTGGTTCAAGCGCGACTTTATTATTTACCAACTCTTCCTGCGTCTTCCTTTGCCCTATAATGTGATTTTATTGCTGAAAACCGGTAAGCCCGGACATATACTCCGGAAGGTCATCCATGCTATACGCTGGCGCACAAAAAATATCTGGCATCATTTACGATTGCCATATAAAAGAAGTAACTTAATATAGACGCCTAACCTTGTTGCATTGAGCATTACACATCCACCAGATAGTAATCGCACGCCCGAAAGGCCACCCCGTATAGCACCTGTTGTGGGATCTGCGCGACCTAAATGGTCCGTGATGATACCGGTATATAATGGCGGAGCTTTTCTGAAAGAGACATTGGATGCTGTACTAAAGCAGGCGGAGACCGAGGACAACATGCAGATTGAAGTGGTGGACGACTGTAGTACTGACATAGATGTGTGCTCGCTGGTAATGGGAATTGGCCAAGGACGCATCGGCTATTTTTGTCAGCCACAGAATGTAGGCAGTCTGCGAAATTTTGAAACATGTATCAATCGCGCCAGAGGTATATATATACATTTACTGCACAGTGATGATCTGGTACATCCTGGCTTTTACCGAAAACTGGATAATCTCTTTACCCGATACCCTGCTGCCGGAGCTGCCTTCTGCCACTACCAGTATATAAATGAACATGGTAACATTGTTTTTATACCTGCTGCGGAAGCTACGGAAGAAGGTATACTCAACAACTGGCTTGTTCGGCTTGCCGAGCGACAACGGATACAATATGTGGCCATTGCCGTAAAGCGGGAAGTATATGAAACCCTGGGAGCATTTTATGGTGTGCATTATGGCGAAGACTGGGAGATGTGGATGCGCATTGCTTCGCAATATTCATTCGCCTATACCCCTGCTATACTGGCCTCCTATCGCAGGCACACACACTCTATATCCGGCAAAGCTTTTACTACCGGGCAGAATATACGTGATCTTCAAATCGTGCTGGAAAAGATCAACCATTTTTTGCCTGAGCCCGAGAAAAAGAAATGTCTGCAGAAAGCAAAAAAATTCTATGCACACTATGCATTGCGTACAGCCAAACGGTTGTGGACACAGTCGCGCGACAAGCGTGGTGCTATAGCCCAAATGCAAAGCGGCTGGCAACTGCATAAAGATATACCTATGGCAGTAGGAATTGTTAAAATGGTTGGACGACTAATTTTAAACAGATGAGTGAACGAGGCGTATCCGTGGTGATCTGTACCTATAACGGTGCCAGTAAATTACCAGAGACTATCCGGCACATTGCCAATCAATGTGTACCGGCACATATACCCTGGGAGTTTATTATAGTCGATAATGCATCAACAGATGAAACAAGTCGCGTAGCGCAGCACGAATGGAGTAAATATACCTGCAACCAGCAATTTACAATTGTGCATGAACCACAGCCCGGTTTAAGTTATGCCAGAAGAAAGGGTTTCCTAAGCGCCAGTTATGAGTATATATTGCTCTGTGATGACGACAACTGGCTTGATCCTCATTATATAGCCACGGTATACGAAATTATGGCATCTCATCCCAACATTGGTGCTTTGGGAGGATATGGCTCGCTGGTATTTGAAGAAGAACCACCATCTTGGGTAAGAGCATTTTCCATTTATGCGGCCGGAAGACAAGCCCCGATGAGTGGTCCTTCCAAGCGATTCACATTGTATGGCGCAGGTTGTGTAATACGAAAATCGGCCTATGATATACTGCAACATGCCGGATATAGGAGTTTATTAACCGATCGATTGGGCAAAGAGTTAAGCTCCGGGGGTGATTATGAATTGTGTCTGGCCCTGGTGATTGCCGGCTATACAATCTGGTACGATGAACGTCTTACCTTTCGGCATTTTATTACCCGTGATCGTATTACACTGGAATACTATCACAAGTATTTAAGGGAAAGTGCCAAATGTTTTGAAGTACTGAATCCTTATAAGATCATCTGCGAATGGAAATCGCTGAACGTAAAAAGTTTTCGTTATCGCATGGCCAAATCGTTCTTCTACCTTCTTCGACTATATATACGTGTAAGCACCCTTCGACTCCTTCAAAAGAAAGGAAGTGCCAGACACATTTTATTATCCCTTCAAATATACTCCATTACCGCCATGGTAACTGTATACTGGAAGAACTGGAATACCATCATCCAGAATTATAAACACGGAAAGGAGTTACAGAAAAAATTCAGCCAATCGACCGGCTGGAATTTTTGGAATGCACAAGCTTCGTTGTCTTCGATTGTAAAGGAGATATAATTAGTCTTATAAATAATGTCGCTTTTTTCTCGTAGTATTTGTGCGTCTCAATATCCGGCTTTTAGGTCGCTTCGCTTTCCTGTTCTTTCGTGCTGCTAGTAATGAGATCATTTATACCAAAGATCTTCTCAAAGAAAACACCATCATCCGCGCTATATTTTGCCACGTCCTTAAAATCTTTATACTCCATTAAGTTTTTCATATAAGGTCTTGTTTTCGTAATGCTTCCGGTATATTATTAACCATATGTCTTTAAAATTGATCTGGGGTGTGGTTCATGAAGACTGATACTATGGCTAGTACGGGCATGGATGGATTACTCATTAGAACAACAGCCAATTATATTCAGACAAAATGTGTAACTATTTTTTAGTTGCAAATAGTATTCAGAGCAATTTATACTGATACGGACGTTCTGTTGTTGTATAAATCGACAAAGCTTCAATACCGAATATGCACTCGCTTGTATCTTTGGCACAAATAATACAACTATGAAACGCTACCTGACTATTATACTATTGACGTGTCTTGCGCTAACGGCAAGGGCACAATCGGAAAATGCCACGAGACTGCGTAACTATAACAACGACAATGGTATTGCCATTAAGGACTTTGATCCGGTGAGTTACTTCAAAGGCAAAGCTGCCAAGGGCACGGAGGATTTTGCTTATACTTATAAGGGCCTCACCTATTATTTTGTGAATACGGAAAACATGGAAGAGTTTAAAAAATCACCTTCCAAATATGAACCTGCCTATGGCGGATGGTGCGCTTACTCGATGGCGATCAATGGTGAGCGTGTAAAAGTAGATCCATCTACATTCAAGATCATCAATGGTAAAGTATACTTGTTCTCCAACTTCAACGGGAAAAATAATCTGCGTGCCTGGAACACAAATCAGGCAAAGTTCAAAGCATCAGCTGATAAACTGTGGGTGCAGAAAATGCATTAGTATTCTTTCGAGTATTGAATAAAAAAGCCTCATTCCGTTTGTGCGAGATGAGGCTTTTACTTTTATAATTGATTTTACAAGCGTTCACCCAGGCTCACGCCCTTCAATTCTTCCTGTTTGGTGAAGGGCTGATTATACAAACGCTTGCCCGTTGCCTTAAACAACGCATTGGCTACTGCTCCTCCCGTAGGTGGAAGCGCAGGTTCACCAAGACCTGTTGGATCTATACCATTGTTAACAAAGTATACATCTATATCAGGTACTTCTTTCATACGTATCAACCGATAGTTGTTGAAGTTCTTTTGCTCGGTTGCGCCATCCTTGAATGTGAGGTTGCTATAGAGAGCATGACCTAAACCATCTACAACTCCTCCCCGCACCTGCTGATAAGCACCACTGAGATTCACGACTACACCACAATCAGCGGCAGCATAAATTTTCTGTAGGGTAACTTTACCCTGCTTCACGCTGATCTCGGCAACCTGCGCTACATACGAGCGATGGGAGAAGTATACACTGAAGCCTTGTGCTACATCTTTCTTCTTGCCCCATCCTGATTTTTCAGCTGCAAGTTCAATCACCGCCTTCATGCGATCTATACTATATTTCACGGCACCTGCAGGCGACTGTTTCGCCTTGTCTAATAATGCCAGGCGAAATTGAATCGGATCCTGATTGGCAGCAGACGCCACTTCATCGAGAAATGCCTGTTCGGCAAACGCCAGAAAGTTGGTGATCGGTGCACGCCATGCACCTGTTGTTATGGGCGACTGATGATCGACCGTTTCTATCAAAAGATTATCGACAGCACCTGACGGAAAATTATCTTCACGTGTTGTGTTACCGGCATTTATACCTACACCGCGAAGTTTATACCCGATCATCATACCTTTTGCATCCAGCGCAGCTTCAAAGCGATAGCGCACTGCCGGACGATAGCTTCCACCGGTCATATCATCTTCACGCGTCCAGATTACCTTTACGGGTGCCTTGATAAGACTCGAAAGTTCTGCGGCTTCTACTACATAATCTGCTTTCAACCTGCGACCGAAGCCACCACCGAGTCGTGTCAGGTCAAGTGTAATTTTATCTGCCGGTATATTTAGCAGTTTAGATACTTCACCTCGCGCCATCTCGGGCGTTTGCGTGGGGCCAACCAACTCTACACCATCTTCCCGAACATGCGCGAAGAAATTCATCGGTTCCATCGGGGCATGCGACAGGAACGGACATTGGTATTCGCGCGTAATTACTTTCGCAGCACTCTTAAACGCAGTCTCTACATCTCCATCTTTACGTTTTACGGCAGCATCTTTACTGTTCAGTAATTCTTTAAAGAGTTTGTCGTGATCGGCTGTACTTTCTATAGCACCTTCTGCTTCATATTCTACTTTTAGTACTTTGCGCGCTTTATTTACCTGCCAAGTAGATTTACCAACAATCGCTACATTATTTTTGAATGTAACCACATCTACAATACCGGGCATTGCTTTCGCTGCAGCAGCATCCACCGATTTTATTTTCATACCAAATGCTGCCGGACGCTGGATCATTGCGATGAACATTCCTTCGCGATGAAAGTCCAGGCCATACAAAGGTTTACCGGTAAACATTTCGGCATTGTCTACATTGCGTATAGGGGTACCGATAAGTTTAAAGTCTTTAACTTCTTTCAGCTTTACTTCTGTGGGTACAGGAACTCTGGATGCTTCCGTAGCCAGTTCGCCATAGCCCAGCTTTCTTCCACTGGCAACATGCAACACTATACCTTTGTCGGTTGATAGTTCACTCGCAGAAACATTCCATCGTTTAGCAGCAGCTTCCATCAACATTTGTCGCGCAGTAGCACCCGCTTTGCGCAGCCGTTCCCATGAGTGAGGTATAGCACCACTGCCACCAGTAAGTTGACGATCGAATTTCTTTGCATCCAGTGGCGCCTGTAATACTTTTACCTTGGCCCAGTCTGCATCGAGTTCTTCGGCCACGATCATCGGAAAAGATGTTTTTATATTCTGACCAAGCTCGGGGTTGGGAGAAAATATAGTGATGATACCATCCGGTGCAATGGAGAGATAACTATTGAAGTCGATTGTATCCAGTGGCAACGCGGTTGTATCGTCAAGCACCTGCACTATATCTTCTGTTGCTGCTGCTGAACTGCTCCAGCGAAAGCCTAACAGAAGACCACCACTTGCAGCTGCCGCCAGCTTCAGAAAATCACGCCTGTTTGTTTTGGGTAAGATCGTCATGACTATTTCATTTTAGTGGATGCCAGTTGAATCGCTTCACGAATGCGATGATATGTTCCACAACGGCAAATGTTACCGTTCATGGCAGTATATATTTGCTCATCGGTAGGATGCGGATTTTTTGCCAGCAATGCCGAAGCCGACATGATCTGCCCGGCCTGACAATAACCGCACTGCGCTACATCTACTTCATTCCACGCTCGCTGCACGGGGTGATCACCTGTTGAGGAAAGCCCTTCGATGGTCGTAACGCTCTTCGTACCAACAGCCGACACCGGCAATGAACATGACCGCACAGCTGTTCCGTTGAGATGTACCGTACACGCACCACACTGTGCAATGCCGCAACCATACTTTGTACCTACCAATCCGAGGTTATCGCGCAGCACCCATAGCAAAGGAGTATCCGCCTCTACATCGGCTTCGTAACTCCGACCGTTAATTTGTAGTTTGTATTGAGCCATGACTTAATCACTGTTTATACTGGTAAGTTACCTAAAAAATTCACAAGCCTCCCTATAGCTTATGCCAGGGTTGCTTCCTGCAAGGATGGAAGGCTCTATACATCCATCAGGCGCAAATCCGGAAAGTATATTTCTACAGGAGAAAAGTGATGATCGTGAGGTGGTTGAAAGAAATCATTGCTGATCTGTATCAAGAATTTACACAGGCACTCATTAAAAAATTAGCGTAACGCTTTTCATGGGTATGTGCTTCAGGCTGTTTGTACCGGTCAGAAAAGTAATTGTACCAGACCAACGTATGTGTAAGAAGATGGGAGCTCAAAGATTAAATAGATTTTTCTTCTTTCATAAATTCCCTGCGTATTCCTTCTACAATATCCGTTTGGGTGAGCTCTTTACTGCTGCTGGCGTATGACCGTAACGTTGCGTATTGTACTGCACTAAGTATAGATGCTCCGGTGAGTTCATACTGACTGGCTATATCAAACAAATCAACGGACGTATGAAGACTGAGGTTTGACGGAAGTGATTTTTCCCACAGGCGCTTGCGTTCATGTGCATCCGGTAACGGGAAGTGTACGACTTCATGAAAACGGCGAATGAATGCTTCATCTAAATTATTCTTGAAGTTCGATGCAAGGATCATAAGTCCTGCGTAGTCTTCCACGCGCTGCAGGAGATAACTTACTTCCTGGTTGGCATATTTATCATGCGAGCTTTGCACGTTGGTTCGCTTACCAAACAGCGCATCGGCTTCATCGAAGAAAAGTATCCAGTCGCGACTCTCTGCTCTCCGAAATACATTCTCCAGATTTTTTTCCGTCTCACCTATAAATTTCGAAACCACCTGTGAAAGGTCTATACGGTATACATCTTTGTTAAACTGTTTTCCGAGTAATGCAGCCGTAAGCGTTTTCCCCGTACCGGGCGGGCCATATAACAACACGCGATAACCTGGTTTTACTTTGCGTTTCAGATTTTCGTCCTGCGAAAGCAGTGGATGATACTCCAGCCACGTGCGAATATGTTCGATCTGTTGCTGCGTACGCGGATGCAACACTATATCTTCCCACGTCATAGCCGTAGTAATTTTGCGCGCAGGAAAATCCATACCGAAGCGGGGAGCATAATCTCTACCAAAGAGAATCTTATCGATCCACTCTTGTGGTATAATCAGGCGACCACTCATCATCGGTTCACCATCACGAACATTCTCGAGCCAAAGTATACTTTGTTTATAGAGCGTAGCATCTTCACGAAACATCTCCTGCACTTCGAGGCGTTTCTCCAG
>NZ_DATCSD010000112.1:0-5897 GCF_036568665.1 Ohtaekwangia sp.
CCATGTTCCCCACCATGGTGGCAGTATATGTATAATCAGATATGCTCCTTCTTCATTCCATAGGCCATCGTTGTTGCTGGCTTTTACTTTAAATATATAGTAGCCAGGATCAAGGTTGGTGAAAGTAACCGAACGTTGTGCGCCTACATAATTCCAGTCTTTATCAAACCCCTCCAGTTTATACGCATACTGATTTTTATCGGTAGCCGTATAGTTGAGCGCTACATAATGTATGGTGAAGAAGTTCGATTCGTACGAAAGTGTTACCTCCTGCGTTTCACTTATCTGCCTGTCGAGTACACCAAACTTATCGCCAATCTTTACCGATTCATTAAAGATTTTCAGATCGGTAATAAATACCGGTGGTATATTCGGATTGTCTTTTATACTATCCGGATAGAATACATTAACACCTTTACCACCGAAGAAGAATTGTCCCTCGTTGTTACGCAGGCATACACGTGGTTTAAATTCATTGCTAAGCAAACCATCGCTCACATCATAATTACGGAACGATTCTTCCTCAGGATTAAAGCGTGCTATACCACCGGAGGTACTCAACCACAAATTACCCTTGTCGTCTTCCAGTATACCACACACTGTGTTGTTGGGCAATCCGTTCTCAGTAATATAGCGTTTCTGAAATTTCTGATCAACCAGCAGGTGCAATCCGTTGGTAGTACCTACCCACAAGCGTCCTTTCTTATCTTCTGCTATACAATTCACTATACCACTCACAGCAATAGAGTCGGGATGAACGGAGGTATCAAATCGCTTTAATTGTTTACCTGCCCGATCATACAAGGTAAGTTCTTCAATTGATCCTACCCATACATTTTGCTGGCGATCTTCATAGATATACCGGATATAATTATTGAAGCCGAACTCCTTTTCACGCACCTGTTCAAATGTACCTTTGCGTGCATCGGTCAGTATATTCAGACCATCTTGTGTGCCCACCAGCAACTGACCTGCTTCTTTTTCTTCCTGTATAACAAACACATTATTATCCACCAGGCTGCCGGGTTTTGCTGCATCGTGTTTATAGTGTGTAAAGTTATCGGCTTGTTCATTATAGAGGTTCAACCCTCCGTCCCATGTTCCAAACCATAATTGTCGCTTGCTGTCTTCATAGATTGATAATACCGGGTCGTTCGCAAGGCTGGCGTTATCCTGTGTATGTCTATAGTATTGTATATGCTCATTCTTCTTTACAGCGAGCCCTCCTTCTGTACCAATCCAGAATCGTTTCTTGGAATCCTGCCAGATCGCATTTACCACATCATTCTCCAGGGGTATATTTACCTCCAGGAACTTCTCTTTCAGTTTGTCGATCACACATATACCCTTCGAGAATGTGCCTATCCAAATACGTCCTTCGCGATCTTTATACAACGCCCATACTGAATTATCGGAGAGTGAAGACAGATCATTTTTAACAGACATGAAGTGCGAAAATTTACCGGTGCGTTTATTGAACCGGTTCAGTCCGCCATTCTCTGTACCGATCCAGAGATAATCACCATCGATGGCAAGCGAAAGTATATTGTTGACAGCGAGTCCTTCTTTACCTGAAGTATTTTTCGTGGTATAGTTGGTAAATATATTTCGGGCAACGTCAAATTTACTTAACCCTTCCGCGGTAGCGATCCACACATTGTTCTGATCATCTTTTATAGCTACATCAAAAAGGTCGCTTACGATACTATTCGGGTTCGATGCATCAGCATGATATTTGGTCAGGGTATTGCTCTCTGTATTCCACCGGAAAAATCCTGTATCGCGGATACCCATCCAATATTCATTTTCGGATGCGGGTATAATAGAATGTACCGGGTTACGCGATAGAAAAACAAAATGCTTCTGCAAGCGTGGGTGTAATGCCTTGGTATACTGATCGGCAAAAGCATATCCGGATTTTACACCGGCCACCCATATACAATTTTTATCTTCAATAATTTCATTCACTTCACAATCGAACGCATATCCGGGTACGCGCGAAAAATTATCCTGAGCACGATTGTATATATGAAGTCCGCCATGGCGAGTAGCTACCCAGATAAGTCCGCGGTTATCTTCATAAATACGATTGATAGAGTTCTTGAGAAGACTGGTAGTATCGTCCGGATGATTACGGTATATTTTAAATTCATAGCCATCAAATCGGTTCAGGCCATCGTCTGTAGCGAACCATAAAAATCCACGGGAGTCCTGTACTATATCTGTTACCCGGGAGTTGGAAAGCCCGGAAGCAGTTTCTATACGCGAGAACTTGATCTTCTCAAGAGTAGACTGAGCGTTTACTATTCCGCAGCAAAGAAGACTGAACAGATAACAACTGCATCGAATTGCCTTCATGTCTGAATGGTCTGCCCCTGAATACGGCAGGGGTGCAAAGATGAAGGAATCCGTTTATCTCAACACTCCGGTTTATCCATGATCGCTTTCTCAATAAAACACGTAATGATGAATCCGTATTTCCACTGAGAAAACGATCGCAGAGCATTGGTGTTATAACGCTTGGAATATCACTCGTAATGTTTTTCGTATTTCCAGGAGGTGGCGATAGGATACTTCAGCTTCCGACAAAGAAAGATGCGCACATGATTTTCATACGGCATGCAATAGGTACACGAAGAAACACCTACTTCCTCGACCGATTCAAAATCATTCACGTGATCTTCCATAGTTCCCCCCAGAATCATCACTACCTCACCGGTATAATTGCGCGTTCCCCATATCCAGTAATTATTATGTGTACCGATAGATTTGGGTAAGCCATATTTTGCTCCATAAAAATCGATCGCACCACAGCGGCCATAATTCGAAGAGACGATTGCACATTTTTCTTTGTCCTCTTCACTTAATGAATTATATACTTTCGCTACATCCCGCGCTTTTTCTTCCCACCCAAACATATCAGCATAGAATTGCGGCAGCTCGGCCAGCTCTTTGTTTTCGCTGGAACTCGGCTCCATACCTATCTTTTTAGCATACACTATATATTGCTCCACGGGTAGTACAGGCAATATCATCGGTAGCAAGACTACCGATGATACTGCGATAAGTGCCGGATATACCATGCGCAACCAACGCACGGATGGCATAGTGAATTTCTGTTCAATATATATACCGGCTGCAGCCAGGAGGCACGCATACCCCGGAGCAAGATATTCACCTTTGCTGGTAGGATTTATTACTAATATAATAAATGCAGTAAGGTACAGCCACCCGAAGATGCCATAGCTTTGCAGCGGCTTGTAAAAGAACAAGGCGAGTAATCCGGTTATCCACACAGGAGCGCTGAGCGGGTTCAGGTATAGTATCTGCTCAACCACAAATTGCAGTCTGCTTCTGCCGGAATATTTACCGGCTGATGCGTTGTGTATAAATTCAAGATGCGCGTTATCGTGGTTCAGGTTCCAGAAAATATAGGGTACAAAAATTACCAGGGCAATGATACCTGCTATATATAGCCAGCGTGAAGAGAACCAGGCACGGTGAGTAAACACTATACCGGTAAATATACCCGCTCCTAAAAAGAGCACGCTGATCTTGTTGAGCAACCCAACCCCCAACACTGCACCCAGCGCTATCCAATAGCCCGGCCGTGGTGTATGAATAAGTTTCAGAACAAAGTACATCGCCAGCGTCCATAAAAATATATCGATGGCATTCATGGAGTAAACACCACTCATGCCCAGATGAATGAGGGAGAACACAACACACCAGCACGCCAGGAAAACAGCAAAGGCTTTTCCGCCCATTTGCCTGGTTAGTAACCCGGCCAGCACAACGGTACCGGTATGCGCCAGCGCGGGTATCATGCGAATGGAAACGAGGCTATCGCCAAAGAGCAACCGCCATATTTTGAGCAGGAAAATTGAGAAAGGGGGCTGATCGACATAGCCCCAGGCAAGGTGATCGCTGCAGGCTATATAATAGAGTTCGTCACGGAAGAAACCGTAACCACCGTTGAGATTAACGATCAGGTGTAGTAAAAAGACAAAAAGGGCACTGGCGACAATGATCCAGTTCTCGGTGCGTGTAGGCGAAGGGATGTTCATACGTTTTTCTTTTGTTCGGGGTAAAAATGCCTGAAGCAGTGCCCTGTTCGCGAATTTCCTGATAAACCAGGCATTCGACTTTATAAAACAGAACGTTTAAAGACCTGCAGCACGCCCGTTTGTTGCCTCGTGCACGGTTTTTCGAATATAAATTTCTGCCACCAGCAGGTTCGGCACCCAACTGAGCCAGGCCAGCGTGGCATACGCTCCGGGTTCGCTCAGGTTATACCGATAGGAAGTAAAGAAGATATATACCCGTAAAGTAATAGCCGCGAAGGTGAGCGCATAGCTTCGCCACATCCAGGCACGATGTGCTGCAAGGTCTCCCTTTCGGATGCGATCGAACGCCAGCGCGGTAAACCAAAACCACAATGTTCCCTGCAACAGAAAACTCATTAATACCAATGGCCCGCGATCAACAAATAAACTCATCACAATACCACCGGGTGCTGCAAAGAAAAGAATGCCCATTACATAGATATACCCGAAGAACCTGTGCAGTCTTTTGAACCTACGAATGGATGACGGATGAAGCTGAAAGAAACCGATAACCAGTATAATGCCACCCACCAGCACATGCGAATAGTATGCAGGTAAATACCAACCCGTGGCAATAGCCTGCTGCTTGAGGCGCAGAAAATTATACCGCGGATCAAAATTACTATACGAAAGTGCATTGGCAGCCAAAGCAACACCCAGCATAACTATAACAAAGAGCCCGGTGTTCTTGGCAATGGTAACTATGCGTTGCATTTATACCGCTTTACCTCCTTGTAACAAGGAAATGATCTTTGCCAGAAACGCCAGGTTATGGCGATCTTCTTCTGTTAACAGATCCTGCAGGTCTTCTTCTTTATCGAACTGAGGCTTATACCATTTATAATATTTATAGTTCTCGGCTATTTCCGAGCCTGGAAAACTATAGCCATAGTCAGCGAGTATTTCATTACGTATATAAGTTACTGTTGCCAGTGAAAGGAATGAAACATTTTCTTCACCCTTATCAGTATAACGTTTAAAATCGCCTGAAAGATAGGAGCTATCCAGTTTTACAAACTGCGATTGGGGAAATCTGCGATGCGATGTGCAGGGAGTTGCAGCAGTACCTGCGTTGAGACGGAAATAAGTATAGGCCGGTATATTAAATTCATCAAAGTCACTTCCCTCCGGCTGATTACTCTCGTATTGCAATTCGAGCAGTGTATCATTCAACTTGTGAAAATTGATTTTGCTGCTGGAGTTGATATCACTCACAGCCAGTGTATCATGCTGATGATTTACCAGCACCAGGCGATCGTAAGTATAAAACTCTTCCCGCCCTTCGATATACCGCTCATTAATCGTGGTAACGACAGCTTGGATTTTATCGGTAATGCTTTCGAGCATCGTGCTACCGGTCGCAATATATTCCGTCCATGCATTGAGTGGTACTTCGGCAGTAGATATACCGCTTACGATTTCGCTGAGAATACCTGTGGTAACCATATACGAAGGAGGCATAATGATACCGGCTCCCATATATTCCTGATTGGGAATTTCGCAGAATGCTTTTGCATCACCTTTCAGCACAAGGTTTTTGGGAAGAAATTCATATTTATCCACTAACTGCTCGGCTGCCGCTGAAGGAAATCCCTCATGATATTGAAAAGCATGATCGATCCATCCATAGAGCGTATCCTGTTTTACCAGCGCAAAAGAATTATCCGCTGTATAAGGAATGATCATATCATATAACGGCTCTACTATTTGTTGCTGCGTTTCGAGGTTGAAGTAACCAACCTTACCGTTCTTCTTAATCTCTACCAATCCCGGAACATCAAACCCGATCGT
>NZ_DATCSD010000113.1:0-3139 GCF_036568665.1 Ohtaekwangia sp.
GTGGAGCTTTCTGTTACCTCCGGTGTGGATGGCTGGCGCACTGGAAACTATACATTATAAACTAACGGATCTATCGCACATCGCGTTAACAATTTGTGCGTTGGTGTTGCCTATATTGGGCGCTTACCTGGTGAACAAATACCTCTCCCCTATATTTACTAAAAAGCTGGGCACGATGGGTGCCTGCA
Organism: Ohtaekwangia sp.; assembly: GCF_036568665.1. Lineage (GTDB taxonomy): Bacteria > Bacteroidota > Bacteroidia > Cytophagales > Cyclobacteriaceae > Ohtaekwangia. The sequence goes on from NZ_DATCSD010000113.1 coordinate 189, forward strand.
CGGAGCGTGTTGAAAAACCCAAAACAGAAAAGCAAAGCTATAGCAACAAGATCAGCGGCTGGATTACCAACAATCCGTTTGAGCAGGGTGCGTTTAACCTGATCTATAAAATTCTCAGTCGCGACAGAAAGATAAAGCTAAAGATATACCCGGCCTTCGGTTATGTGTTGATCTTCGGGGTGATCTTTGCCATGCAGGGTAAAAAAGATATTGTGGCCACGTGGCACAACCTGCCCAACACGCAATATCACCTCATGCTGATATACCTGGCATTTATGATCTTGCAGGTAGCCGTGTATGAAGTTCCTTATTCAGATGATTTTAAAGCGAGCTGGGTATATTTCTCAGCGCCGTTAGATAAACCGGGAGAGATTCTGTCGGGTACTTTGAAAGCGATTTTTGTACGATTGTTCATACCCGGCTATACGGTGATCAGCGCATTGATATTATTTATCTGGGGATCTCGTGCGGGCGTTGATATACTCTTCGGATTCTTTAACAACTTTTTGATGCTGCTCATCTTCGCGATGATAAACACACGACATCTGCCGTTGTCGATGGCACCGAATGTTCGCAGCCAGTCGGGAAATATAGCGCGGTCGCTGCTTACATTTCTGCTAATCGGTATTCTGGGCTTTGGGCATTATCTGCTAGCGCGAATACCGTTTATACAGTTGGGCATGATACCCGTGCAGCTTGGTATAATTTTCCTGCTGCTACGGGCGTACAAGCGAACGGACTGGAACCAGCTTATTCTTTAAAGCGCAGTTTGAAGTACAGCAGTGTAGAGGCGAGCATCAGCGTAAGCATGTTGGCAGCGATTACAGGTATATCCTGCACCATAATGCCGTAGATAAGCCACAAGGCTACACCCAGACAAAAGATAGAGAACATGCTTAAAGAAAGATCTTTCGCAGAACGGGACTTCCAGGTTTTAATAACCTGTGGCAAAAAAGCGATGGTAGTACAACCTCCGGCAACCAGTCCTATTAATTGAATCGTGTTCATAAAGGGTCAATAAAAGCTTTACAGTTTTCTTTACACGACAAAATTAATGAAACGTTGCGGTGGCAGACCGTTGATGTAATTTTATTAAACTACTTGCTTCTTAAAACGATTGCAGAAATTTTCTTCTTCAAAGCGATTGCATTCGGCTTCCGCGAAAGCGGTTAAATGTCCGAGCGCTTCAGCTTCCAATAGCTGGTATAATTGAAGATGAGTGTCCAACCGAGTACAATGGCCACAGACGACAGCTTGAGGTAGTCCTGTATCTCCTGAAATGCGTAGCGGGGAAAAGGCCACGGTATCAGGTACCAGATGGAGCGCATAGGAAAGAAAGGTATAACTTCCGGTAAGTAATTATCCACTTTGGCTGCTACAATCGCTTCGATGGCAGGGAACAACAACAGGAGAATGATAGTAAGACCGGCCCGTTGAATGAGTACACCCAACATGAGCGCAAACGACAGGAAGAAGAACAGCTCGAGAAAGTAAGCCGGGAAAAATTCAAGATCAGTCATTATACGATCCAGCTCGATAGAGGGGCTATAGATCATGCCGGTTACAAGACCGATCAGGAAGATCATCACCACACTTATCAAACTAAGTAACACATTCGTGATGATCTTGGAGAACAGAAATTCGCTGCGACTTAATCCGTCTATTATATTTTGCCGTATCGTTCTATAGCTATATTCATTGGTGATGGAGATTGCCACCAGCACGGCCAGCACAATCTTCAAAAGACCAGCACACCAGATCAGGTTCATCCACACATCCGGAAAATGATAAAGTGGTATACGGTTGATGTTTAACTTCTGCCCGAAGTCTTCGAATGTGCGTGCCAGCCACTTCAAAAATTCCATACCGCTGGCAGCACCAAGCCCCAGCGTTAAAAAGTATAAACCACCAATTACCCAGAAGGTACGGTAGCTTGTCATTTTCTTCAGGTCTATTTTGAGAAGGTGCAGCATAACGCGCAGATGTATTTATAGTACGATGTTGATGTGATTCAAAATATAGTATAGCTGGCTCACGCACCCGCCAGTATTTCGAGAAACTGTTTCTCCAGTGTCTTTTTCTTTGTAGTGAGGTGCGAAGCCACAATACCTTTCTCGAATAAGAACTTGTTCAGGTCTTTGCTATGAAAACCTTCGCGCATAGCCACCTGGAAACTTCCATTCTCACGGCTGATGGATGATGTGCCGGCGAAGGCCAGCAACACTTCGTTCAGGTTCTCTGCCGAAGCCGCCACTTCAACCGTTTCTTCGCCTTTGCCAACTTCATCTACCGGACCAACGTGTACCAGTGTTCCTTTCTTTAACACTGCGAAGTGCGTACAAACTTTCTGCACTTCGTCCAGCAGGTGACTGGCGAGTATAATCGTTTTACCATTGGCTGCAATCTTTTTGATGAGTTCGCGTATCTCCGCTATACCCATGGGGTCAAGGCCGTTGGTAGGTTCATCGAGAATCAACACGGTAGGATCGTTCAGTAAGGCCGAGGCGATCGCCAGGCGTTGCTTCATACCAAGAGAATAGGTACGATACTTATCGTCTTTGCGCTCATATAGTTCTACCAGCTGCAATACCCTCGGTATATTTTCTACCGGGCATTGCTTGATCATGGCGTTGAGCTCAAGGTTCTTCTGCCCGCTGAGGTAAGGATAAAATATAGGATGCTCCAACACGGCTCCTATCTTCTTACGAACCTGGTGGGTGGGCACTTCGCCAAACCAGGTAAAGTCACCGGCAGTAGGATTTATCACACCCATCAGCATGCCGAGCGTGGTAGTCTTGCCACTACCGTTCGGGCCTAACATACCGAAAACCTGTCCGGCTTTTACTTCCAGCGACAGGTTGTTTACGGCCTTGATCCTGCCAAATTGTTTGGTCAGGTTTTTTATGGAGAGTACGGATTCCAAAAGTTTTTCTTTGTTAGCTATAGTATTG
>NZ_DATCSD010000114.1:0-10843 GCF_036568665.1 Ohtaekwangia sp.
TTTATCGGCAGTGATAAAAGTCTGGTAGGTTTGTTTATGGGTTGCAGATGTATACTGTGGCTCTTCCTGGCAACTCAGGATTAGCATACCGGTAAACAGTATAGCAAGTCGGACGGTTTTGTAGAATGCTTTCATAGTCAGGCATAGGGTTGGTTACTAAAAGCTGTTCCGGCCGGGAACGGTAGTAAGATTAGGAACGAGGCGGGCTGTAAACAATGTAGGTATAGCAGGCAGCACGAACCATCGCTATATATAGGTATATAGATGTGCTATAAGGTGCTTGCCCGTAATACAGTATGCGGGAGTATATTTGGTTAAAGTATAAATTGTCAGAGACAAGCTGGTATACCGGACGGAAAAATCAACCAATTGTCGAAATCAGAAACTGAAAATATACCGGATAAGTCCGGTATTTTTTTGTGACGAAGACAAGGCATAAAATAATTCCGGGGGAGGTGAAAATTGCTTTCTGATGGAGCTGCGCAACAGCCTGGAGAAAGTCTCTATTTTTTCGTACCTTATCGTTACCCCAATCCGGGTCCTTGCAGGATATTTTGTCGAGGTTAATATTTTACCAGCATAAGATAAGATCAACACAAGATGGCTGCGGGTGAGCGACTAAGTTTGTCATATCGGCATGTTTAGCATCGCAGTGCCGGTGTTACCGAACGGATGCTGAAACGACTTACGTGCATGACTCATACCTGCCTATTACGCATTTGTTTTTTCCTGCTTCTCTGCTGGAATGTTTTTACGGTCAATGCCCAGCATGGCGATTACCCGATACATCCTGTGCTTTTTACATCGGTGAAGCTCGCGGATAACTTCTGGGCTCCGCGCATCAAAACCAATCACGATGTTACCATACCTTTTACGCTGGCAAAGTGTCGCGAAACAGGACGCATCAAGAACTTCGAGATCGCTGCCGGGTTGAAGTCAGGAAGTTTTTGCACGGAGTATACTTTTGATGATACCGATCTGTATAAAATTATTGAAGGCGCCTGTTACTCATTTCAAATATTCAAAGACCCTGCATTAGAGAAACAAGTTGATTCGCTGATCGATCTCATTGGCAAGGCACAAGAACCCGATGGCTATATTTATACCAACCGTACTATTATGGGCGAGCATGCACACGAGTGGGCCGGTACTAAACGTTGGGAAAAAGAAGAAGAGCTGAGTCATGAATTGTATAACATCGGTCACCTGATCGAATCGGCTATAGCGCATTATCACGCCACGGGCAAAAAGAATTTTCTGAACATTGCTATCAAAGCTGCCGACCGCGTGTGTGCTGACTTTGGCCCTGATAAACTACATATATACCCCGGCCACCAGATCATTGAACTGGCATTGGCAAAATTATACCAGGTAACGGGCGACAAGAAATATCTCGATACCGGTAAATTCTTTCTGGATGTGCGCGGTCCGGGTGGTGATGAATATAACCAGGCGCATCTTCGTGTAACCGATCAGCACGAAGCAGTGGGACATGCCGTGCGTGCAACCTATATGTATGCCGGCATGGCCGATATAGCGGCGCTCACACACGATCCATCCTATATAAAAGCGATTGATGATATATGGAACGATGTAGTATCGCACAAACTATATATCACAGGCGGTATAGGTTCTACAGGGAATGGTGAAGCATTTGGTGCTGCTTACGAATTGCCCAATATGTCGGCCTATAATGAAACTTGTGCTTCTATTGCCAATGTATATTGGAACTATAGATTGTTCCTTATGCATGGTGATGCAAAATACTACGATGTGCTGGAGCGTACACTCTATAATGCATTTCTCTCGGGAGTAGCGCTTACCGGTGATAAATTCTTTTATCCGAATCCATTGGAGTCGCACGGGCAGCATGAACGAAGTGCGTGGTTTAGTTGTGCGTGTTGCCCCGGAAATGTAGCGCGCTTTGTTCCTTCCGTGGGCGGATATTTTTATGCGCAGAAAGAGAAATCGCTCTATGTAAATTTATTCGCAGCCGGCAGTGCGCAATTTGAAATTCCCGGCAATCGTGTAACACTCGAACAGAAAACAAACTATCCGTGGGAAGGAGATATACTTATTAACGTGACCCCCGAGAAGGCCGGAGAATTTGATGTACGCGTTCGTATACCCGGCTGGGCTGTGAACAAACCTATACCCAGCGATTTATATACATTTGAAGATAACTTCCGCGAGCAACCTAAAGTATACCTGAACGATAAACCGGTAGATATGACCTTGCAACAAGGGTATATCGTATTGAATCGTAAATGGAAGAAAGGCGATCGCATACATATACAATTGCCATTACCTATTCGCAGGATACAAGCCAATGCCAAAGTTGCTGATGATAAAGACAAACTCGCGATACAACGGGGCCCGCTGGTATATTGTGCTGAGTGGCCCGACCAGCCAGACGATCGTGTGCTGAACCTGATGCTTGCTCCAGCCGCACCGTTGCAGGGGCAATTCAAAACGGATCTATTGAAAGGTATATATACTATTGCAGGAGAAGGCCAGTCGGTAGTGCGCATATCTCCCGCTGATCTTAAAACAGTAAACACTCCGGTAACGCTGATACCCTACTATGCCTGGGCACACCGTGGTGCCGGTGAGATGACGGTGTGGATACCAGAGAAGCCGGGAGCTGCTCAGCCATTGCCCGCTCCGACTATTGCCTCTACCAGCAAGATCAGTGCATCGCATACAACTCGTACGCTGATGGCCATGAATGATCAACTGGAGCCTAAGAACTCCAACGATCATTCGATCGTGTTCTATCACTGGTGGCCGTTGAAAGATACGGTGCAGTGGGTGCAGTATGATTTTGCGAAGCCTACAGCCATCACGTCTTCCAAAGTATATTGGTTTGATGATGGTCCATTCGGAGGTTGTCGTATTCCGGCTGGCTGGCGATTGCTCTATAAAGATGGCGACTCGTGGAAGCCGGTAAAAAATACAGCTGCGTACGAAGTAAAGAAAGATGCCTACAGCACGATATCTTTTGATCGCATCACTACATCCACGCTGCGCCTGGAAGTAATCTTGCCGAAGGAGCATTCGGCCGGTATTATGGAATGGAGTGTTGACTAATCTTAAATATATACTTACTCAAACGTCCTATAGATGTATAGCCTGTTCATTAAATCTCCTTGTAAAATATATAGTTTCCTTCTGGTCGCATCGATACTGACAGTGAGCTATCGAACTACTGCACAATCCTACGTGCCTGAATCGGTAAACAGTCGTGTAAAGATAAAACCGGTGGTACCAGTACAGGCGTATTCGTTTCATCTAAGTGATGTGGAGTTACTGGACAGCCCGTTCAGGCAAGCAATGAATGCCGATGCGAATTACCTGCTGGCGATAGAGCCGGATCGTTTGCTTTCAGAATTTCGCAGGCATTCCGGTCTGCAGCCAAAAGGTGCAAAGTATGGTGGCTGGGAAGATTCGGGATTGGCCGGTCATACATTAGGCCACTACCTGTCGGCTTGCGCGATGCATTATGCAGCATCCAACGATCCGGAATATGTGAAACGTGTAAACTATATTGTTGATGAACTGGACGAATGCCAGAAGGCACGCAAGACCGGATATATAGGCGCTATACCCAGGGAAGATACCGTGTTCATGGAAGTATCGCAGGGAAATATTCGTTCGCGTGGATTTGATCTCAATGGTGCGTGGTCGCCCTGGTATACCGTGCACAAAGTCATGGCAGGTTTACTCGATGCATATTTATACTGTAATAATGATAAGGCACTCAGGATAGAACAGGCTATGGCCGACTGGACAGGCGATATACTCAAAAACCTGACGGATGAACAACTTCAGAAAATGTTACTCTGCGAATATGGCGGCATGAATGAAGTATTAGTGAATACCTATACTTTTACGCAGAATAAAAAGTATCTCGACCTCTCATACAAATTTCACGACAAGCGTATACTCGATTCGCTAGCAGTGGGTATAGATGTGTTGCCGGGTAAACATTCCAATACACAAATTCCGAAGGTGATAGGCACGGCACGCAGGTATGAAGTGACCGGCAACAAACAGGATATTGCTATAGCTGAATTTTTCTGGAACACGGTAGTGCAGCACCATACGTTTGCTCCGGGCGGTAACAGCAATTACGAGTACCTGGGCAAGCGCGATGTACTCAACGACAAGCTCACAGATAATACGATGGAAACGTGCAATACGTACAATATGCTGAAGCTTACCCGGCATTTGTTTGCGCTGCAGCCTTCTGCTGTATATATAGATTTTTATGAGCGGGCGCTATACAATCATATACTGGCTTCGCAGAATCATCACGATGGTATGATGTGCTACTTTGTGCCGCTGCGCATGGGTACGAAGAAAGAGTTCAGTGATCAGTTCAATACGTTTACCTGTTGCGTAGGCTCGGGTATAGAAAATCATGTGAAGTATGGCGAAAGTATATATTTCAAAGGGAAAGATGGAAGCTTGTATGTAAATCTCTTTATTCCATCGCGGTTACGCTGGAAGGAGAAAGGAGTAGAGATCGTACTAAATTCTAACTTGCCTGCCGATCCGAAAGTTACACTTACTATACAGGCAACAGGTTCGCAGGCATTGCCGCTGCATATACGTAAACCGTATTGGGTAAATAAGCCTGTAGTAAAAGTAAACGGTAAAGCCATTGAAAATATAGCGACAGATAAAGAAGGATATATAGTGGTGAATCGTAAATGGAAGAAAGGTGATGTGATCGAGTTATCATTGCCCGCTTCGCTTCATGCTATGCCGATGCCGGATAATACTTCGCGAAAGGCATTCTTCTACGGTCCTGTGTTGCTCGCAGGAAATTTGGGAACTACCGAACCCGATCCGATGACGGGTATACCAGTGATTGTTACGGCAGAAAATAGTATACCAGCCTGGCTCAAACAAGATACAACGGATCCGCTGGTGTTCAAGACATCGCAGGCTGGTTTTCCCAATGATATAGCGCTACAACCTTTTTATACATTCGATGATGAACACTACACCGTATACTGGGATGTGTTCACACCCGATTCGTGGAAAGTTCAACAAAAGGTATATGAAGAACAAAAGAAAGCAGCGTATGCCCTTGAGCAACGCACAACGGATATACTACGCGTAGGAGAGATGCAGCCGGAACGCGACCATAATTTTACAGGCGATAAAACGGAAGCAGGTGAATCGCATACACGTAAGTTTCGCGTAGCGAATGATGGCGGCAATTTGATATTTACCATGAAGGTAAATCCGGATATGCCCATGAGTTTGATAGCAACGTACTGGGGCATGGACAACCGCGGTCGCACATTCGATATACTGGTAGATGGAGACAAGATCACCACTGAAGACCTGAATAAATACAAGGAGAGCAAATTCTACGACATCACGTATAGCATTCCGGCTTCGCTCACGAAAGGAAAAAAGACTATAACTGTCACCTTCCAGGCAAAACCTCATCAACAGGCAGGACCTCTGTTTGGTGTACGGGCTGTTACGAATTGAAAATTCAATTGTGTATAGGTTCTTTGTTCAAGGTTCTTTTTTGTTTAGGATTTAAAGTTCAGGGTTCAATCGTGTTCAACGTTTACGGTGCATGCTGAAAGTTCTTTGTTCCAGAGTTCTGCATTTTATATTCGGTGATTTACTATATTTCAAATTCACGGGGACACAATAATTTTTGACCCACAACATTGAACCTTAAACTTGAATTTTAAGAATATGAAATTAAACTCCCTGGCAATAATCTTTGCCTTGCTATGCCACACGGCTATGGCCGATGATCTTCATGAGTTGGTAAGTCAGTATGAAGCTGATAAGTATGCGTTGACGAGTAAATATACTGTAGTAGAATCTGCAGAGTATTACGAGCGGTTCACACGTTTTTATACCGACTGGTTGGCTACGGTGAAGAGGGTAGAGTTTACTAAACTTTCGCAGGATGGTAAGGTTGATTATATCTTGTTAAAGAACCAGATCGATAAGGAACTATATTTTCTGAAGATCAAACAAAAGGAGTTTGAGGAAGTTGCCTATGTAGCAGACTTTGCAACACCAGGCTATATATTTATTCGCGAGCGAAGAAGAGGAAAATCGATAGAAGCCGCTTCGCTTGCTGCTAAGTTCAATGATATGTTGTTGGGTATAAAAACAACGAAAGAGAAGATCGCAAAGGCTCCGCCTTTTTCAAGTTGGCAAAAAGCCGAGAAAGCATCAGAGATAGTAAAGTCGTTGCGCGAAAACCTGGAAGAGTCCTATAAATTTTACAAGGGCTACGATCCGTTGTTTACGTGGTGGATGCAACGACCGTACGATACATTGGCATCATCGCTGAAAGTATATGAAGCATTTTTGAAACAACACTACGTGAATACATCAGTGAAAGATGATGGCAGTGGTATCATTGGTCGCCCGATAGGTCGGGATGCGTTGATCAAAAGTCTGCAAACGGAATTTATCTCGTATACTCCGGAAGAAATTATCGCTATAGCACAGAAACAGTTTGCATGGTGTGATGCCGAAATGCTGAAGGCTTCGCAGGCGATGGGCTTTGGCAATAACTGGAAGGCTGCGATGGAGAAAGTAAAGAATACGTACGTTCCGGCCGGACAACAACCTGCGTTGATCGATTCACTGGCAGAAGAAGCGATACGTTTTATCGAAGAGCGCAATCTTATCACGGTACCCCTACTGGCCAAAGAGACGTGGCGCATGCGCATGATGTCGCCCGAAGCACAAAAAGTTAATCCATTCTTTCTTGGAGGCGAAGAGATCATAGTATCATATCCAACCAACACCATGGAGCATCGCGAAAAGATGATGAGCATGCGTGGTAACAATCCGCACTTCTCGCGCGCTACCGTGCAACATGAACTGATACCGGGCCATCACCTGCAGCAATTTATGAATGCGCGTTACAAACCTTATCGCTATGCATTCTATACACCGTTCTGGATAGAGGGATGGGCGCTGTATTGGGAATTTAACCTGTGGGACAAAAATTTTCCACGCTCACCGGAAGATCGCATCGGTATGTTGTTCTGGCGCATGCACCGTTGTGCCCGCATTATATTCTCACTCAACTATCATTTAGGAAAAATGACCCCGCAGCAGTGTATAGATTTTCTTGTAGAGCGTGTAGGCCATGAGTATGCAAACGCTGCAGCGGAAGTACGAAGATCTTTTACCGGTGACTATGGCCCGCTATACCAGATTGCTTACATGGTAGGTGGCTTGCAATTCTATAACCTGAAAAAGGATTTAGTGGAATCCGGCAAGATGACCGAAAAGGATTTTCACGACCGCATCCTGAAAGAAGGAAGTATACCCGTAGAACTGGTCCGCGCTATATTAACAAACCAACCGCTCACCGAAGAGTATAAAGCAACCTGGAAGTTTGACAAATAGGTTAGAAGCTGAAAGCTGAAAGCAGAAAGTGCAAAGTATACGCGCGATCCGCTTTCAGCTTTTCACTTTAAACTTTCAGTTTGTATTTTCTTCTGCGCCCATCTGCGCGATCTGCGGGAAACAAATGATGTATTCCTCTTCTGTGAAATTCCTGTGAGTTCCGTGGGAAAAGAAAGGCTACTTCACCTGCAGCCTTCGAAACTCCGTTGGTGTAATTTCACACAGCTCACGGAACTTGCGATTGAAATTAGAGAGATTATTAAACCCCACCTCAAAACATATTTGTGATATACTCAGATCATTTTGCTGTAAAAGTTTACGCGCCTGCCCGATGCGGATCTCCGTTAAAAAATCGATATACGATTTACGTGTACGTTTCTTAAAGTATCGGCAGAATGAATTGATTGTCATGTTCGCTATGTCGGCCACCTCATCAAGGTGTATCTTACGGTGATACTCACTCATGGTGAAGCGGTATACATCCGCCAGTTTTTTACCGTCAATCTCATCAAGATCGTTATATATACCAGACGATGCCAGCGGATCTATACTCTCTGTGTGCGAAAGTATATTGAGTATTTTGAGCAGTACAATAAGTCTATCCATTTCGCTGGTACGAAACAATAACTTCATGAGCTGTGCGATGCGATTACGCACCGGGTCTTTTACATAGAGACCACGTTCTGATACTTTGGTAAATTCGTGGAGCTTCTTGAGTTCGGGCAGTGAAAGAAATTTTTCACCGAAAGCCTGCCATTCAAAAAATACAGTATAGGAATGCGCTGTCTGTGTATCGGTAGGAGTATAGTAGCGCGAGTCGTTACGAAATACGTGAGGTAAATTCGGACCGATCAGAAATATATCTCCCGGTTTAAATGCACCGATATAGTCACCGGCAATTACCTTCCCTTCGCTTTCCAGTACCAGGGTGAGCTGCACTTCCGGATGCTGATGCAGGTGATCATAGAAATGACGATCGTGATCTTCCTGCAGGCGAAATGATTCCTGCGATGTCTTCGGAATTTTGAACGGCAGAATTTTCATGGGTGGAGGCGCTAAAGTCCGTACAAAATATTCATAATAATTTAGTAATTATCAATTGACAGGATAAAATAGTATTGATATAGGCTAATATTTCAATAAAAACGAGCTCACTTTCCCGATTGCCGGGGCATAAAATTACAGGTGGCAACGTACAGAACAGGGAAGAGAATGCTGTTTCACCGGGTCATGCTATGCCACAGCAACGAGATAAAATACTATTATCACCAGTCAATATCCGTGGAGTCGAAGGTATTTTTTGTGCGGTATTTTACGGCTCAATAATTTCGGTAGAAGGTTATTGATTGATTTGGTTTGAAATGGATGTACAGCGGTCGCGCAAAGCGACTGCTGCGACATCCAGCCACCGCGTTGTGGGTTGTACTTACCCATTGAAAAAAGTATATTCGTCTATGACTCCATCTACCCCCAACTCCCGCGGAGCGTTGCAAACAGTTATTCTTATGGGACTACTTGTCGGCACGCTCGATATCACTTCAGCTTTTATCAGTTACTATATTTCTTCCGGAGGTAAAAATCCGATGGCTGTATTGCGCTTCATTGCTACAGCAGCATTCGGTAAAGAAGGATTACCCGATAACGCCATGCTTGTGTGGGGACTGGTGTTCCACTATATCATTGCCTTTAGCTGGACGATTCTGTTTTTTATTATATACCCTATACTACCGTTCCTGCAGAAGAACAGAATTGTTACCGGTATACTTTATGGTGCTGTGATATGGTTGTTTATGAACCTCGTAGTGTTGCCGCTTTCTAAATTACCATCACTGCCTTTCAGGCCTCTGCAGGCATCGATCGGTATGAGTATCCTTATCGTAGCCATCGGGTTACCACTTGCTTTTATAACACACAGGTTTTATAAGCAGAAAGGGTAAAGCTTAAAGCGGAAAGTATAAAGCTTAAAGCGAAAAAATCAAAGTATATATCCCTTGCATTTATCTTTCAGCTTTAAGCTTTGTGCTTTAAGCTTCATGCTTCATTATCTCTGTGTTAACATCGTGTCTTCTTCGTGTTCTTTGTATCATGGGATTTTCTCTTCTCAGGGAAAAGTGTATTTTATATCCTAAAGCATTCTCATGACTTCGGGCGACTCGAAGCTCGCAGTAAGCAGTCATCACCTCACCTCTACAGGGTATATATCAATCACTGGTGATAGGTATTCTGCGGTTCAATGGTAAATATAACTTGCTTCGCTACAGCAGTCGGGTAATTTTGCGGCAATTAACATAACCCGTATTACCCTATGAAATATTTCTATACCAGGATCATTATGTCCTGGTTTATGCTTGCAACTGTACCGGTATACGCACAAACCGGAAAGGTGCAGGGCACAGTAAAAGATGCGCAGGGCGAATTGCTGCCCGGTGCATCGGTGTTGGTGGAAGATAGTCGGGCCGGAACAACTTCGGATGCGGCCGGTAATTTTGAACTTGTTTTACTCCCAGGAAATTATCGCGTAAGCTGCAGCATGGTAGGCTATGAAATACAAACGCATGCTGTTACCATTGTTGAAGGACAAGTAGTGTTGCTGGACTTCGCTTTACCTGAAGGCAACAATGTATTGCAGCAAGTAGAGATCATCGGTCGTAAGGAACGCTCGTATAAGAATACATCTTCCTTTATAGGTTCCAAAACAGAGCTCAACGCAAAAGATCTTCCGCAGTCGGTATCATTTGTTACTAAAGAATTGATCAGCGATCAGGGACAGATGCGTGTCGGTGAAATTGTGAAGAACATGAGTGGTGTAAATCAATTTACATTTTATGATGATATAACCATTCGTGGTTTTCGTATCAACGGTCAGAGCAATACACAGCTCATCAATGGTCTTCGCACATCCACCGGTTTCTGGAAGCAACCGCTTGCTAATTATCTCGAGCGTGTAGAAGTTTTAAAAGGACCTTCATCTGCACTCTTTGGTAATGCATCTCCGGGTGGCGTATTGAATCGCGTTACCAAGAAGCCGCTCGACTATAATCGTAAATCACTTGATTTTTCCTTCGGGAGCTTTAATACATTTCGTGCACTGGCGGATTTTACCGGGCCAATGAACAACGAACGCACTTTGCTATACCGACTAAATATAGGATATGAGGATGCGAATTCTTTTCGTCAATTACAGTTCGATAAGAATTTGGTGATTGCGCCTTCAGTATCATTCCTCCCGTCTGACAAGACACGTCTGAATTTTGATATTATCTATAATCAATCGAACAGCCGACTCGATCGCGGACAGGCGGTGTTCAACAACAATGATTTATACTCTACGCCAACGTCATTAGCGCTCAGTTCTACGAACGACTACCTGAATGAAAATACCTATAATGTCTCCGCTTCGCTGAACCATTACTTTACTGAAAAATTATCG
>NZ_DATCSD010000115.1:0-10769 GCF_036568665.1 Ohtaekwangia sp.
TCGAACGCAGCTTCATCGCGGTATGCATTTTCCCAGCTATTGTGATTCACACCCGGATACTCGGTATAGGAAACATTTACTCCCAGCTCTTTTAACTTCTTTGTCCAGTCGCGCGATACAGTTACAGGCACCGCGCCATCCTGGTCGCCATGATGGAAGAACATCGGCAGGTTCAATGCATTGGGTGCAAGCTCATCCGTTCCTTTAGGAGGCGCAGGACATACCGGGAACAACGCAGCCCATATATCCGGACGTGTTAAGCCGATCCACAGTGTTCCGCCACCACCCATCGACAAACCGGTAAGGTATATACGGTCTTCGTCAATCGAGAAGCGACTCTTTACATCCGCCAGTACATCATATACATCTTTCTCTGCTACTCCCTGATAGCCCATTGTGCCACGAGCATAGGGAGAAGCAACTATATATTCTACATCTTTCCACTCCGGAAAATAGCGCGTAGCTTCTACATCTGTTTCTCCGTTAAAATTACTCTTGCCAAATACCCTGCGCAGTGAAAGCCGATGGTTCGAGCCCGCACCGTGCAGCATAATCACGAGAGGATATTTTTTATTCTCATCATAATTTTTTGGGAGATATAGTCCATAAGGTTGCTCGGTATCGTCAACATCCGAGAAGAACGTTAACACCTGTGGACCGCTTTTCAGTTTTTGTGCGGTTGCTGCCATTGCTGTTGCCACGAAGAGCAGTAAAGTTAATCGCATGATTTTCATTTTGACGTAAGGTTGATTGCCTGGGAATGTTACGCATTTAAAATGCTATGATCAAAATCTTTTACAAGAGTGTTTATGAAAAAGCAAAGCCCGGTACACACCGGGCCTTGCCAAACCTGTAAAAACTGAGAGATCACTAATAACTGAGTCCGTGTCCGAACGGATACAGTGGGTCTTTTGAATCGTAAGGAACATCCTCCTTCTGATTTCGAACAGCGTCCATCGATGAAGGCAGCTCTATAGGAAGCTTGCCTCCGGGTTTTGCTTTACCAAAGATCACATCGAGCACTGCAGCATCACTCGCTCCGAAGTCGGCAAGCAATCCTTTTGCTTTATCGCTGATCTCAGGTATTACTGCAGGGCGATCCAGATAAATATCAACAATGGTCGGTACAGTTTTCAGTAGCGTAAGAATGCTGTCTTTCTGAACACCTTTAAAGTCGAGATCACCATGATGAAATCCGCGGGCAAAAAAGTTTTTCGTTTCCACCGGGTACCACGGAGTGTTGATGCGGATAATCGCTATATCTGCCTGCTGTGGTTTTGCTACAACCTCTCCATACTGTGCTGCTACCTGCGCATTTATATTCTTCACATATATCTTGAGTTTGCCACTTTCCAGCGGAAGTATATTTCCGGTTTTGGCAGGAGTGTTCTTCAGCAATGTAATAGCTCTGCGTTGTGCTGCTTCAGCGGCTTCTTTAAATTCCGGTTTACCTACAACAGCAACAGCATTCTCAACCTTGATATAGGGGTTGTCAAATAAACCCAATTCAAATTTCTGACGCAGTAAACGTCTTACCGATTCATCGATGCGTGCTTCGGTAAGCTTGCCATCTTTTACAAGCTTTACTATATGCTGCGGACAATTCTCTCCACCGAACTGATCTACACCTGCATCAATTACTTTCTTCACACGCTCTTCTTCCGAAAGTTTTTCAACACCCCACGCACGGGCAGGCCATACAAAGTCGCCCATTTTTGAATCCGTAATTAGTCCCCAGTCAGTACATACAACGCCATCGTATTTATACTTCTCGCGGAGCAGTTTGGTGATGATATCCTTGTTAAAAGAGAACGCTACATTTTCGCTGGTCTGATCAGTAGGCACACCGTAGTATGGCATAATAGCGGCTGTGTGTGCTTCGAAGGCAGCTTCAAAAGGAATCAGGTGATAGTCGAAATTTTTACCGGGATATACCTGTCCCTTCTGAAATTCAAAGTGCGGATCAAGTCCTTCTTTCTGTGGTCCGCCACCGGAGAAGTGCTTTGTCATACACGCTACACTGGTAGAGTCAAGTTTCGCTCCCTGAAATCCTTCGATATAGGCTTTCACCAGCTTGGCAGACAGCTTGGCATCTTCACCAAATGTACCGCTGATGCGAGGCCAGCGTGGCTCTGTAGCAAGATCGGCCATCGGGTGTAATGCTTCGCGTATACCTACTGCTATATATTCCTGTCGCGCTATATCGGCATGTTGTTTCATCAGTGCTTCATCGCCAATAGCAGCAAAGCCCAGCGGCTCCGGCCATTGTGAAAAGTCATTCGCACTCATCGAGAATATATTATTGCTGAAAGCATTCCGCGGATCAGATGCTATAGTTACCGGTATACCCAGTCGTGTTTTCTCTTCGGCAAACTTCTGTATATTATTATACCAGGTAGCCAATGCTTTTTTATCCGGAACAGCCCACACATTGATGTGCGTCATCTGGTGCTCAGTGATAAGTTTGGGGGCTGTGGGAGCAAAGGCAAACATACCCTCTCCCGGTTGGTCATCCAGTGAGCCATCGCGGTTAATGCGACTCCCGTTGATGAACATCATGCCGGCTTTTTCTTCCAGCGTCATCTGCTTCAGCAGATCATCAATACGTTTATCAACCGGCTCGCGTGTATCTTCATATACATCACGTTTGCCATTCTTGTTAAGATCGCGGTAAGGCGTATTATCAGAGCAGGCGCACATCACGGTCAGCGCAACCACCGGCCCGAAAAACAATCTGACGGTTCGTACCATAGTAAAGTGTCTGGTTTATTGTGTTAGATATACACAATGATAGAGAATATCCATTGTGTTTTCAATACGCAATGATGGGAATGTGAAAGATTTTGCGCGGGGCTGCAAAAAATGCAGTTCAATCGCGATATTTGAACCTTATTATGAACAAGGAAAAGCAGTTGCAGGACTTCCTGCTGAAAGGCGACAAAACGTATGTGCCGCGTGTTTCGGTGGATTGTGTGATCTTCGGTTTTCATGAAGATCAGCTTAAAGTATTGTTGCTGCGCTGGCGGGATGGGCGATGGTGCCTGCCTGGGGGTTTTGTAAAGTGGGATGAATCGGTAGATGATTCTGCCGTTCGTACGTTGCAGGAGCGTACCGCCCTTCGTAATATTTACCTGCAACAATTCCATACGTTTGGCGATCCTGGCCGCGAACGTGGCAAACGACTGGGGCTGGCCGCTACACAGAAGAGCTGGATGCGCGAGCGATTTATATCCGTTGGCTACTATGCGTTGGTGGAGTTTTCGAAAGTAGCCCCTAAGCCTGATTGGTTGAGTGATGAATGTCGCTGGTGGGATATACATGAAGTGCCATCGCTTATCTATGATCATAACCAGATGGTAGAGAAAGCGCTTGATAAACTTCGGCTGAGTCTGAATGATTATCCGGCCGGGTATAATTTATTGCCCGAGAAATTTACTATGCCCGAATTGCAACGACTATACGAAACAATTCTTGATAAGCCTCTTGACAGACGCAACTTCCAGAAGAAAATGTTAAGCCTTGGTATACTGGAAAGACTAAAGGAGCGCAAGACCGGTGGAGCACACAAAGCACCGTATCTATACCGGTTTGATAAGAAGAAGTATGAGAAGGCCATGAAACAGGGATTGAAGTTCGGCTTCTGAGAGAATATGTACTATATTCGGGAGCAACCCCTTGTATATGCGTCCCGATCGTTTTATAGTACTTCTATTGTTGGCCATGCTTATGTCTGTTAAGGCAAATGCTACATGGTCCATTATCATTATCGATACAAAGACAAACACCATTGGTATAGCGGGCGCATCGTGTTCGCCTAATTGTTATGGTATAGGTAAAATTATACCAGGTATAGGAGCTATTATCGTGCAGGCAATGAGTAATAATGCGGCGCGTTCCAGAGGTGTGGAGATGATCCTGGCAAATGCAACGCCCGAAGAAATTATCCGGGCACTGCGCGATCCGGCATTCGATCCGGAACGACAACAATATGCGGTGATTACGGTGAAGTATAAAATTCCGGCAACTTATACGGGCGACTTAACACATACGGCTCGAGGTGCGTTGACAGCGCCCGGCATTTCTGTGCAGGGTAATACGTTAACGGACGATCAGGTATTGGAAAAAGTAATGCAAACTGTAGTGGCAGGTCAGAAAGAATCACTCGCTATAGATGTTATACTAATGAAAGCGCTGGAAGCTGGCTCAGATGCAGGAGGAGATAACCGTTGTGGCGAGCAGCGTGCCACGAGTGCATTCATTACTATATTCCGTAAAGATGATTCACCGCGAAGACCTTTTTTAGATCTGAATACATTTGGTCAGCCAAAAGGAGGACAAAATGCTGTAGTGTTATTGAGAAAGCGATATGATCGCTGGAAGGAAAGGCAAGCTGACTGAGTCTTCATATATACCTAACCGTTATCAGTTAATCGTTATTAGTGGAGATCGTACTGTAGGGGAGTAGCTGTTAACGAATAACTTGTCAACGGATAACGACTACCAGTTACCTGCCTTCCATTGAATGGATGAGGTCAAGTTCTTCCGGAGTAAATTTGTTGGCGTCACGATTCGTTCTTGACTGGATGAAATCTTCCAGGCATGAATAAAAGCGCAGTCTGTATTTCCAGATCAGTTTGCTTCCGATCGCTTCTTTTATTTCATGCAAATCTGTTTTTTCATCAACCCAGTACATATCGTGCACATCGTTTTCAGATACACCACCGTTGTATCCGGGCATGATGTTCAAACGCGAATGTTCAAGCTTTTTAAGAACATCGTTTCTGAAATCTTGTCTTCCTGTAATATATAATATGGTCCAGTTCATTTCTCTAGTGTTTAAATTGTATACAGCGGGCCAGGTCTGGTAGATTGTTTGGATGTTGCAAGTATATACCGTACGTTCTTTTGCTGTCGCATTTTCCGGACTATATATCTGCTAAAAATACATCCACTCAGATTACGCAAAGGTAACGCTGAAGGTTCGATGTTTGATGAAAATCTTTTGTGAATGTAAGGAATGTTACAGCGGAAACGTGTGAATAAAAACAGGCTTCACTTTTCCAGCAGGGCTACCGTTGTGAGAGGAAAATGATGAAAATCAGGGAAAGCTGGTGTGTATATTTCTCATCGAAAAATGAACGAATCAAATTGGTTATTTCTGTTTTTCTATCTTCAGGTATACTGCAAAATACTCATGAGTCATTCCATTATACTTTTCAATAAAAAGCCTCTTCCTGCCTTTTGAATTTTGTCCTAACCAATATGACCAATCTTCAAAAGATTTTTTATACATCAACAGATAATTAAGAGATCCGAAGTATTGACTCACTTGTACTCTGCCAGTATATCTATACCTCTTGGTCAATTTTCCTTTCTCGTAAAACCTGATCTTTCTTTTTGATATGATAACCTTTTCAACCCTTGTTGAATCCAAGCATCTTGGATAGTTGCAGTATCCTTCGTAGTCTAGTTCCCATCTACCGAGGAGAAATTCATTTGCTTGTTGTATGATTTTTCGCCTTATCATTTTCATCACGGTATTTACTTCTTTTGAAGTCAGACTATAGTGCCCCGTATTACACAACCTTGATAAAACCTGATATGCCTTCACTGCAGAATCTTGTTCAAGTAAGGTCAACGTATATTTAAAATACTGCTGCTCTTTCCCCTTCACAATTTTAATGGGATCTTCAAAAAGATCATCATTAAGTGTTGTTGAATCATTCTGCGCATTTACTACCCCAGTAAATAGTATATACATTAAAAGAGCAGCTTTTATTACTTTCATAGAATTAGATTTGACGTTTGTTTTTTTCATTCATTGTTACAGTTAGGACCGCCAATGCTCTTAATTTTAGTCTCTCCATTTGCGATAACCTTTATCACTTTCTCTTCCTGCTCACCAGTTCTAAAGATACTATCATTGAATAATCCCCATTTATACATTGAATCCCGAAAATTATTTGTCGCAATTGCATCAGAGAAATTATACAACCAAAGGGCTGCTACATGTTGACCCTCTTCAGAAGTTAGCGGCCTGTTATAAATCTCCGTCACAGCATCGATCATAAATTGCGTTCTGTCTGGTGATGCCATAAACTCATGTTTTTCTTTTGGAGATAACTCTCGATAAATTGTGTTCATATTTAGAATAGCATGCAACACCTCATGATAGATCGCTACAATTTGGAACAACTCACTTGTCCCAGGAAGAGTGGAGGAATTTAGTATGATATCTATACCCTGAGTTTTGTCAGGGTTGCTATATGCTGAGGATGTTTGTGCTTGCAGAGGCTCATTTTCATTGTTAAAAATGGTGCTTACTTCTTTGAAGTTCAAGTTCTGAGCCTGCTCTGCGTCAATAAACCAGTATTTAGCACTCCGATTTATTCTATTCCTAAATCCCTCCTTCATCAAATTCTTAATAACATTTACTAAACAAGGAGATTTTACATTGTTAAAAGTAATATCGTCATCAGCGATCATTACTATTGGTTTCTTTACCGGTGGTAATTTTGTTGCACTTCCTCCTGGCCCACCGCTGTGAGGAGAAGCACCACTCTCACCTATATATGTACCGCCACCGCCTGCCTGATTTATACTTCCGCTCATATCATCGCACCAACCTGTATTAATGGTGAAGGTACATACCGTGCCTGTCTCTACTTTTCGATCGTACTGACAATGACAAGGGTAATCGGTTACAGTTTGTACTTCGTAGGTCGTTACACAGCTTTGTTCAATGCTTTGAACGCATTGGTTCATCAATTGAACTCTGCCACTGGCAGCTATACTATCTTGTATATAGGGAATGGAGAACTCCTGTATCAGCTCGTTATCCAGGTTATATAGTTGTAGCACACCTTTGAAAGGTTCATCACTGATATACTCTCCATCCGGAATATAGCGGTATATAAATCCGTAAAAACCATCTTCATATTGGGATAGCACAAGGTTCTCAAAATAGTCTGGAGAGTTATCCGGCAATCGGAAAGTATAATTAAGAACGCCGCTATCGGGATCGCTATATTTGAAAAAGGCATCGGTAACTTCGATGCTGCTTACTCTTCCATTGGCGGCTCTGTTCTGAATATTCGCCAGTAAGCTTTTAGCAATGGGGTCATGCTCTATATCGGTAAGCGTAATTTTACTTTGACTGGTGGTTTGAGAAACTACAGGAACTTCTTGATCGCACGATGAGCCCCACAATAGCGGAATCGCTAAAATGATGGATAGATATTTTCGCATAGGATATAGTTTAGGCAGAAAAAACCTCCACAACGGACCGGGTATACGAAGGGGCCCCCTCTACGAAAAAATCAACTGCACTGCCCCTTGGTATGGATCAAAACTAACGAGGCGGGGCAGCAAACATCAATAATGTTATTACAGACGAGTGTCTGGATAATACACCTGTATAAACCTCGGTATTAACACTTAAAAACAATGTTTTAACTCATAAAATTATTTTATACTTTTAGGCTTACCTATATTTTATATTTACCGGTAAATCTACCCGTATGAAATCCAAACGCCTTATCAAGATCACGTTTCCGCTGATCGTTCTGGTTGCTATTATTTTTCTTGGTCCGGAACCATCTACACCGGTCTTTGATCTGAAGTTGCCCAACGTACCGGCAGATGCTGCTGCGCTGGAAAAATATATTGCTGATAATGAAGCCAGGCATATAATCAAACCGAACAACGAAGCTGCTATCGTATGGCACGACAGCACGCACCAGAAAACTCCGTATGCTATAGTATATCTGCACGGATTTACGGCCAGTAAAATGGAGGGTGCTCCAACACACGAGCAGTTTGCCAAAACGTTTGGATGCAATCTATACCTTTCGCGACTGGCCGATCATGGTATAGATACCACAGAGACATTGCTCTCATTTACTCCTGACAGATTATGGGAGAGTGCCAAGCAGGCATTGGCTATAGGCAAGCAACTCGGTGAGAAAGTAATTCTGATGAGTACATCTACCGGTGGAACACTCGCGTTGAAACTGGCTGCTGAATATCCCGATGATGTTCATGCACTCATCAACCTGTCGCCTAATATAGCGATCAACAATGGTGCTGCATTTTTGCTCAATGATCCGTGGGGACTATATATAGTGCGTGCCGTGAAGGGAGGAAAATATAGTATATCAACAGACGATACGGAGGAGCAATCGAAGTATTGGTATAGCAAATACAGACTCGAAGCCACTACACAACTGGAAGAGCTGGTAGAAAGTACCATGACGAAGGAAACCTTTCAACGTGTGAAGCAGCCTTCACTTACACTGTACTATTTCAAAAACGAACAGGAGCAAGACCCGCAGGTAAAAGTAAGTGCCATGCTTGAGATGAATGCAGCGCTAAGCACACCTGCTGATATGAAGCAAACCGTAGCTTTCGCGGATGCTGGCGGACACGTAATCGGGTCTTCGCTTACGAATAAGAACTATGAAGAAGTATATCGTGCGATTGAGAAATTTGCTGTAGAGAAATTGGGGATGAAGAAGTTGCTTTGAGTTTAAGCTCAAGGTTTTATAGTTTAACGTTCAGAGTTTTAGGTTGAGATATAGTATAACAAAAAGCAGAAAGCGGTGCACTCACTTTCTGCTTTTTACTTAAGCCTTTCGCTTAAAACTATTGGTTGATCTTATCGATATGCGTTCTGCCAAACACCAGTCCTTTGCTTACCTGTGCATTGCCGTTATACGATACACGTGATTCACCGAAAGAGTTGATGCGAAGTTCATCTTGTGTAGTGAGTTTGATTTTGCTTTCACCGTAAATATTAGTAACGGTCGAGTAACTCTTGAGCGCTTGTGTATCGATCTTGTTTTCACCAAAGAGTCTGTATTTCTGGTATTCGGCAACACCGCCTTGTATCTTCAATTCGTTCTCGCCGTATAAACTTGTCTTCAGGTATTCGGTGTTGAGTGCTGCCAGGTTGATCTCATTTTGGCCGTAAGCTTTGAGTTTGAATTTTTTTGCTGCCAAAGGAGTCTTGCAGGTAAGCTCTTGCGTTCCGCGGATCTCCAGGTGTTTCAACGTACGATACGTAACATAGGCCGTAATGTTAGCATCGTGATACGGGCTACGTTTATAGTGGAAGTCACCGTTGTGTTCCGGTTTATCGATCACCTTGGCATCATCCAGGTATATACGCAGCGTTTTTCCTTTTACTACAATGTTGATCTTCTCCGGCGATACACCGCCATATACCAGGCGTATCCCTTCATGATCGCCTTCTTCCAGGATCAGATTTACTTTCGGTGAAGCAATGATCCGGTTAAAGGGACGGAGTTCTTTCGTGATCTCGCTCTGTCCAAATACCAGTACGGTTATAAATAGCAGAGCAAAAATCAATAGGGTGGCTTTCATCATTTTCATACGTACAATGTGTTGTTTCCTTCCAGACAATCAGATCCGGCGGTACCCCTATGGGCGTGGAAAGTTTTTTTGAACAATGAGGAACAGCCGCCAAAACTTGGATTTTACTTCTACATTCGGTGTTCCTTGTTCGATATTCGTTAACTGTTATCCGTTAATCGTTATAAGTTATCGGAACTGAATGGCAACGTGTCTTTCCCTTTAATGTTCGATTAGGGCAGAGTAAACATGACATTGTCTCCCGCAGATCTTGCGAATGAATGCAGATAAACGCAAGGGCGGAAAGTCGGGGAAATCAGGAAGAGAGCTTAAAGCGAAAAGTTGAAAGTAATAATGTACTTCTTTCGACATTCGTTAATCGATATTGTTATTCAAGAGAGTGGTAGAATATTTACTCTTAAATTAAGATTGCTTTCCTTTTCCCAAGCGCAGGGAGGAAACTTCTGACACTACTACTACCCAACCTTAAACTTCAAACCCTGAACTTTAAACTTTAACCACCTTCACTCATTCCTCAACGAGCTCACCGGATTTCCCTGGGCGGCTTTCCAGGCGCGGTAGCTTACGGAGATGAAGGCGATGCCTGTTGTGGTGATACCGGCCAGTATAAATATCCACCACGAAGGTTGGATGTGATAGGCGAATTGTTTTAGCCATGTGTGCATCAGCCATCCGGCTATAGGCCACGCTAGCAGGTTGGCGATTAATACCAGTTTCAGAAAGTCGCTGTTAAGAAGACGGATGACACTGCCTTCTGTAGCACCCATTACCTTACGAATGCCGATCTCTTTTGTGCGTTGCTCTGCCATAAAGTTGGCGAGCCCGATCAGCCCGAGACAAGCTATAAATATAGCGAGGATGGTGAACAGCATGAATATTTGACCGATGCGTTTTTCGGTTTGATGCTTGAGCGAAAAGTTACGGTCTAGGAAAGTATATTCGAAGGGAGCATCGGGAGAGTACTTCTTCCAGAGTGTTCGAATCGTATCAACCGTCTGTTGAACGTCTTTGTCTTGTATGCGAATCGCCATCTCCCAGTTTGGTTGTTTGCCCAATACAATAGCCATGGGCTGAATCGGATCTTTCAGCGATTGAAAATTAAAATCCTGCATAATGCCGATCACTTCATGCTCGATTGCTTTATCCATTCCGCCATATATACTCCAGAGTGATTTGTCTGCAAGAGATTGCATGCCCATTTTCTTTGCTGCCGTTTCATTAATAATAACAGCGGTAGAGTCAGACAGAAAATCAGAAGAAAAGAATCGTCCGGTGATCATTGTATACTTCATGGTTTTGAGATGGTCGTAATCCATCTCGTATACATTCAATAAATAGTCTTGTGACGGACTTGTTGTGCTGAATACAAATTGCCA
>NZ_DATCSD010000116.1:0-58173 GCF_036568665.1 Ohtaekwangia sp.
ACGTGGGTAACCATACCACCGGCCGGTTCTGTAAACCAGGCGAAAGAATTATTGCAGCAACTCAATGCGATTGATGAAGGTCGCATTACGCAACGTGGTAAAGAAATGCTGAAGCTGCCCACGCATCCGCGTATAGCCCACCTGTTGTTAGAAGCTTCTATACCGGCACAGATTTCTCTGGCTTCAGATATAGCGGCTATATTGGAAGAACGTGATCCGTTGCAGAAAGAATCAGGTGCTGATCTTTCTCTGCGAATAGAAGCACTGCGCAAGTGGCGTAAAGGCGAACGTTTCTTTGCTGATCGCTCGGTACTCGAGCGTATTGAACGACTTGCCGCTAACTGGCGAAAATTATTGAAGGTAGATATCGATAACACTATTCCGCGCGATACGGATGTGGGGCGTTTGTTAGTGGCTGCTTACCCGGAACGTATAGCGCAGCAACAGGGTAAACATAGCGAGCGGTATAAATTGGCGAATGGGCGGATAGTAAAATTACAGGAACATGATCCGCTGATGCGCGAAGCGTGGCTTTGTGTAGCGTTACTCGATGCTGGCAGTGGTGAAGGAAAAATATTTCTCGCTGCAGCGCTACAGAGTAATGATCTGATGACATTGGTGCGTGAGCAACAGGTAGTGCGATGGGATGATGAGCGGCAGGCCGTAGTTGCTGTGGTGGAGAAACGTATAGGCAGTCTTATACTCGAAAGTAAAGCTTTAGGATCTATACCGGAAGAAAAAAAGATCGATGTACTCTGTGCGATGATTCAATCAAAAGGACTGAAAGCTATAGGATGGAGTGAAGCACAACAGGAATGGCAGGCACGTGTGATGAGTTTAAAGTTGTGGCGCACGGAAGAAGCATGGCCGGATGTGCGTGAAGAAA
The DNA here is from genome assembly GCF_036568665.1 of Ohtaekwangia sp. Taxonomy (GTDB): domain Bacteria; phylum Bacteroidota; class Bacteroidia; order Cytophagales; family Cyclobacteriaceae; genus Ohtaekwangia. The sequence goes on from NZ_DATCSD010000116.1 coordinate 887, forward strand.
ATTTACTTGCTACACTGCACGACTGGCTCGCACCGTTTCTTACTGCTATAACAAAGCTCAGCGAGTTGCAGCGACTGGATTGGCATGGTATACTTCCATCATTGTTACCATGGGAGCTGAGTAGTAAAGTAGATATACTCGCGCCCGTACGAATCAAAGTACCCAGTGGTTCGATGATCCAGGTACAATATTTCGAAGACGGACGATCGCCTGTAATGGAAGTTCGCTTGCAGGAGATGTTTGGTTTATCAGAAACACCGGTAGTAAATGAAGGAAGAACCAAAGTATTACTCCATCTATTATCACCCGGCTATAAACCTGTACAGGTAACACAAGATCTCAAAAGTTTCTGGCAAACCACCTATCATGAAGTGCGCAAAGAACTACGCATGCGTTACCCGAAACATCACTGGCCTGAAGATCCCTGGACTGCCGAAGCGGTTCGAGGAGCGAAGAGACGAGGCTAGAGTTACGTGTTTACGTTGGTACGTGTTTAGGTGTGTACGCTGGTACGTGTCGAAGGTTTTTTGTGTTGAGGTGTTGATGTGTTAATGTTTTGAAGTTGATGGAGCGCTACGCGCGGTCTTGTATATATACATCAATCAAACAGTCGATCAATGTCGAAGCACCTTACATCAACACATCAACACGTAAACACATACACACTTAAAAACATACACACTTAAAAACATACACACGTTTTAATCTTCTCTCTCACGCTTGATCTTTACCCTCGCCTGTGGTCCTACCTGGATAGGTACTTTTTCTACCTCGAGGTTGGCGGCTTCTATACCGTAGAGTTCTTCAGTGCTAAGAGAGTGTTCTTTCAGCAATCTATAGCCTTGTATAACGAGGCGATCGAAGCTTGATATCTCGCTGTCGGAAGAAGCCCAGGAGTGAAGGATAATAAATTTGAAGTCGGCCATCATGCTATATTTATGTAGCGATGGATAAGGACTTGTCAGATCGATCTCACCGGCATCGGCCATCTCGTGAATGATCTTGTTGAATAAAAGATTTACCCGGTGGTTGGTCTTGAATCCAAGTTTGATGCGTACAAAGAAGCAGCGCTTCGGTATAATGGTATCGACTACATATTTACTGGTAAACGGACTATCCACGGTTTCTACGTGTACAAACCAGAACACATCGGCTCGCTTCGGTCTTTTCTTGAATATAGAGTATATAATGTTCGAGTCGATATAGCGCTTGCTATCGGCCATCGCTAAATATACCAGGTTACTTGCTTCTTTCGGTACAGTAGTATCGGCTTGCAAATCCTGGATCATGCCTACATAGTGTTTCAGATCGACAAACTCTGTATGGCGTTCGCGAAGCCAGCGTGCGTGCAGCAATACATACATCATCACAAAGAACAACAATGCAATGAGGAAGGTAAACCAGCCACCGTGCTGGAACTTATCGAGGTTTGATACGAGGAACATACCTTCGAGTGAAAAGAACAGTATCGCCAGCGTTGACGAACGGAACTTCGATTTTTTGGCCGTCATGAAATAGAACACGAGCAGCGAGGTAGTCATGAGCATGTTGATCATGATCGCCAAACCATAAGCACCTTCCATGCGGGCCGACTCGCGGAACATAAGCACCACCACGATACAACCGATCATCAATATCCAGTTGATAGCGGGTATATATATCTGTCCTTTTACCTGGCTTGGGTAACGCACGCGGGTAGAGGGCCACAGCTTCAGTTTCATGGCCTCGTTCACCAGTGTAAATGTACCGGAGATCAACGCCTGGCTGGCAATGATCGCGGCCATGGTAGCGATAATGATTCCGAAGATGAGGAACTCCTCGGGTATAATGGCATAGAATGGAATCTGGTCACCCAATGTAGCACCCTGATGTTCGAGCAACCAGGCTCCCTGACCAAAGTAGTTACAGAGTAACGCGATCTTTACATAGGCCCAGCCTACACGAATATTTTCTTTACCGCAGTGACCGAGGTCAGAGTATAGCGCTTCTGCTCCGGTAGTACACAGGAACACAGCACCGAGTAACCAGAAGCCGTGCGGATATTCTACAATGAGATGATAGGCATAGTATGGATTGAGTGCGCGGAATATCTGCGGATGATCGTAGAACTGGAGGATACCAAATATAGCGATAGTGAGAAACCAGATCGTCATGATCGGACCAAAGGTTTTACCCACTACGCTGGTACCAAACTGCTGGAAGATAAACAACACCACCATGATGGCGATTACGATTGATACCGTGGGGATCTGCGGGTTGAGTATACGCAAGCCTTCTATAGCAGACGACACGCTGATGGCAGGCGTAATAAAACCATCGGCTATCAGGGTACAGCAACCGATCACGGCCGGGAAAATTACCCAGGCAGCTTTATACCTTCTTACGAGTGCGTAGAGCGCAAATATACCTCCTTCACCTTTGTTATCGGCATTGAGTGCCAGGTATACATACTTCAACGTGGTGATGAGTGTCAGCGTCCAGAAGACGCAGGAGAGTCCTCCCAATACCAGATCCTCGTTAATGGTTTGTGCTCCGATGATTGCTTTGAAAACATAGAGTGGCGAAGTACCGATGTCGCCATAAATAATTCCGAGGGAAACCAAAACACCTCCAACGGATAATGGTGTAAGGTGTTTGTTTGCTGAATCAGCCATAATTATTGAACGCCGTCTTTAGGACGCGCGATGATTAATCTGTTGCTTTTATCGTACGAGAAGTAACTCATGAGCCAGCTTGCCAGTACAAAGAATTTATTCTTAAACCCAATGATCGAGATGAGGTGTATAAACATCCAGACCAGCCAGGCGAAAAATCCCTGGAACTTGAGCGCACCGAGGTCAGCTACTGCACGGTTTCTGCCGACTGTAGCCATAGCCCCTAAATCTTTATACCGAAATGGTTTGAGTTCTTTCTTGGTTATAAGTCGCTTGATGTTTTGGGCAACGAGGCGGCCTTGCTGTATAGCAGGTTGCGCCATCTGCGGGTGGCCATTGGGAAAATCAGGATCACCTTCCATCAACGCTATATCTCCAATGGCAAATATATTCTCATATCCTTTTACACGGCTATAGGCATCGGTCTTGATGCGTGCGCCTCTTCCCAGCGAATCGGCTGCTATACCCTGTATGGCCTGGCCTTTTATACCGGCCGCCCAGATCATGGTGCGGGTAATTAATTTCTCACCGGTGTTGAATAATACTTCATGTCCATCGTATGACTTCACCACGCAATTGAGGTGAACTTTCACACCCATGTTCTGCAGATATTCCAGTGCTTTCTTCGAAGCTTTCTCAGACATACCATTGAGTACACGGGCATTGGCTTCCACTAAATGTATATCCATGTGACTGAGTTCCAACTCCGGATAGTCTTTCGGGAATACGTGGTTCTTCAACTCACTCAATGCGCCTGCCAACTCTACCCCTGTGGGTCCGCCACCTACAATCACAAAATCCATGAGGCTGTTCATCAGCTCCGGATCATCGGTGAGTAATGCTGTTTCAAAATTCCGGATGATGAGATTACGAAGCTTGATGGAGTCGATGATGGTTTTCATCGCCATGGAATTTTCTTCTACATCTTTCATCCCATAGAAGTTGGTAGTGGCACCGTTGGCGATTACCAGGTAATCGTACTTGACACTTCCTATAGATGTTTCAATGCAGTTCTCTTCCGGTTTTATCTGTGTTACTTCTCCAAGACGAAAGAAGAAATCTTTCTGCGGACCGAAGCGCTTACGAAAAGGAAATACTATAGAACTGGACTCCAGCCCGGAGGTTGCAACCTGGTATAGCAGCGGTTGAAAACAATGGTGATTATACTTATCGAAGAGAACAGTCTGGGCTTTAAAACCCTTGAGGCCTTTTACTACTTCCAAACCACCGAATCCTCCTCCGATGACGATGATGCGGGGTTTGCCCAGATCAGCGATACGCGTGTGCGTGGTAATTAACTTGGGCATGTATATAATGGCAAAAAGTGAAATAAAACGGTCGCAAAGTTAACGCCCTTCCTGCAATCGCAAAAAATAAAAACAAAGAATGTTATAGCTGTTAACCATCGTAATTTTCGTCTGTTTGGCGCGGTTCCAAAATAATTTGTGATGGCCTAATTACAGGACAGCAAAATCAAGTGTATTTTTGCTCATAACCTCAAAAAATCGTTTATGATTAAAAAACTTGCTTACGCCCTGCCTATCGCTGTCATGATAGCCGGCTGTGACACAAAGGAAAAAGATGCGTTACGGTCGCAGGTAGATTCGCTCAAGGTAGAACTTGAGACCAGCCAGAAGATGGCACAGACGTTAACCGAAGTTGGAACCCTGATGGACTCTATAGATGCCAGCCGTCAGTTACTGCGTGTTAACATGGTGGAAGGAACTACCTATGAAGACTATACTTCGCGCATGAAGGATATAAACGGCTACGTGAAGGATACACAACATAAGATCGATGACCTGGAAAAATCTTTGTCAACTTCAAAGTCTCATAACAACGCGAACCTGAAGCTGATTAAAACTCTGAAGGCTCAACTCGAAGCTAAGACGCAGGAGATTGCTGCATTGCAAGAGCAGGTTGATAAGTATAAAGGTGAAAATCAAAATCTGATCACGACTGTAAGCATGCAGGAAGCAGAGCTTGCCGACAAGCAGACACAGATCGAAACAAAATCGCAAGAGTTAGCGCTTATCGAAGCTCGTGTACAAGAGCTGATGATCCAAAGCAAAATGTCTGAAGCAGATGCACTCTTTGCAAGAGGCCAGGCTGTAGAAGAGGCTGCTAACCGTACTAAACTTGCTCCACGCAAGAAGAAAGATACATACCGCGAAGCGATCGAACTATACAAGAAAGCATTGTCGCTGGGTAAGAACGAAGCTCAGGATAAAATTACCGAGCTCGAGAAAAAACTTTAACGTGTGTGCGTTGGTACGTGTCTACGTATGCACGTACCAACGTATTAACGTTAAAACGTAAACACGTTCAGAACCATTTCTTATAGCGGAAGAAGCCGATCATTCCCGCCACGATCAGCACCATAATGCCCCACACCAGATAGTATCCATACTGCCAATCCAACTCGGGCATAAACTTGAAATTCATTCCATATACCCCTACAATAAACGTAAGAGGTATAAATATAGTCGAGATCACGGTGAGTACTTTCATCACTTCGTTCATCTTGGTGTTCATGGCGTTGATGTGTATATCCATGAGACTTGACACCAGGTCTTTATAGGTATCGAGCGAATCAGTAAGATGTATCACGTGCTCGTATACATCGGAGTAGAAGCGAAGGTTTTCTTCTTTTACAAAATCAGATTCTCCTTTTACAATTTTACTTAACGCATCGCGCAGCGGGAACAACGCTTTCCGAAGGTATATCAATTCCTTCTTCAGTTTCTGTATGCGATTAAAAGTACGTGTGGAAGGATTCTGGTATACCGTGTCTTCGATCTCTTCGATCATATCACCGATTCTATCGAGAACGTTATAGTAATTTTCAACAATGATATCGATGAGGCGGTATAGTAAATAGTCAGCCTGCTTTTTACGCACACGTCCCTGGTCAAGACGAATCCGTTCGCGGAAGCCATCAAACCAGTCGCCTTCTTTTTCCTGGAACGATATCAGGTAATTTTTGCCCAACACAAAACTGATCTGTTCATAATCTATACCGGTGCCATCAATGCGGTATAGCATTTTAAGTGTAAAGAAAAGATAGTCATCAAACTCCTCGGCCTTTGGTCGCTGGTCACTCAGTACATCATCAATCAACAGGGAGTGCAGGCAGAAGAAGCCTTGTATTTTTTCAATGATATCCTGGTTGTTGAGCCCGTCAACATTGATCCAGTTAACGCGATCACTTTTGATCTTCGAGAGTATTTCATCTACTGAAGTGCCGGTATATTTGTCGTGCTGCTCCCGGTTATAGGAGATCAGTTCGAGTATCTCACAGTTGGTAGGTGATGTATTCACCGAAGTCTGTTGAGGTGTCATGTCAGTTCTTTAGAGGAGCATTGTCTTTTATATAGATCATCCGTTGCGGATAGGCGAGGGATATACCCGCGTCATCAAAACGGAGTTTCATGCTTTTCAATACATCGCATTTCAGTATAAATCCGGTGGATGGATTTTTAGACCACGCATAGGCGCGCAGTTGCATGGCAGTTTCGGTAATGTTGATCAATCGAACAATTACCTGCGGCTCTCCGCTTTCAATCTCCTCGGTAGTTCGGTTATCAATGCAGTCGGGATGTTTCATACATTCTTCCTGCAGGATGCGCATCGCCTGGTCTACATCCGAATCGAACGATATACCGATCTCTATAAAGAAACAGAGGTTCTCTTCGGCCAGTGTTGAGTTGATGATAGTTTCGTTGTTGATCACCGAGTTGGGTATAACAATTCGCCTGTTCTCAAAATCCTTGATCACGGTGTGGCGGAGTGTTATATCTTCCACATCGCCTGTATACAGTTGGCCTACACGCACGCGGTCGCCTACGCTGAAAGGCCGGAAGATAACAATGAATATACCGCTTACTATATTAGAGAATGCAGACTGCGATGCGAAACCGACTATAGCTGCCAGCACACCGGCACCCGCAAACAAGGCGGTGCCATAACTCTTCAGCTTGGGAATGGAGTTGAAGATGATAATGAGGGCGATGATGTATACTATAAATTCAACGGCATTCTTCAGAAAATTATACTTGGTAGGATCAACTTTTAATTTGGTTGATGCTCCTTTTACCAGGCGACCTATAACAAAACGCAACAGCCTGGCAACGATAAAGGCCACAACAAACACAATGATGGCAAAAAAGATATCGCTCCAGTAATTTCCGATCGGCTTCATGTGGCTAAATACGCGACTTCGAAGGCAATTGTCAATAGGGATAGGAGGCAGGAATTGAACCTTTTGATAGGGCATTTGCCTTACGCTATACGTTGGCGTGCGATAGTATTGTTAAGGAATCATCAAGGTATGATTGCCGGAAGAATAGAGGAGATGAGAATGAAAATGGAATTATGGCGGGACGTACAACGTATCGATTGAATTGTGTATACTTGCGGGCATGTCTTTGAAGTTGGACAACATAAAAGCGCCTATAGCCCGCGAGATGGAGGAGTTTGAACAGAAGTTCCGGGCTTCTATGAAAACGCGTATACTGCTGTTGGACAAGATCATGAGCTACATTGTGAAGCGTAAAGGCAAACAAATGCGGCCCATGTTTGTGTTTTTGAGTGCCGGCACCTGCGGGCAGATCAATGAGTCGACTTTCCGTGGTGCTTCGCTGATCGAGTTGTTGCATACGGCAACCCTGGTGCATGATGATGTAGTGGATGAAGCAAACTATCGCAGAGGTTTCTTTTCAGTAAACGCTCTGTGGAAAAATAAAGTAGCGGTTCTGGTAGGAGACTTTCTCTTTGCCCGCGGCACATTTCTTTCTATTGAGAATAAGGATTTCCATTTATTAAGTATAGTGGCCGATGCTGTGCGCGATATGAGTGAAGGCGAATTGCTGCAGATCGAGAAAGCACGCAGACTGAATATTACCGAAGATATATACTATGAGATTATCCGCCAGAAGACTGCTTCCTTAATTGCGTCTTGCTGTGCTGTTGGTGCCAGCTCTACCGGAGCCAGCGATGAAGTAACGCAGCAGATGAAGTTGTTTGGAGAAAAGATTGGTATGGCTTTCCAGATAAAGGATGATCTCTTTGATTATGGTGAAGACGAGATCGGCAAACCGGTAGGTATAGATATCAAGGAAAAGAAAATGACACTGCCATTGATCTATGCACTTGCCAATGCAGGCTTCCTGGAGAGACGCAAGATCATCGGCATCGTAAAGAACGAAAGCGACAAACCTAAAAAAGTGCGTGAAGTAATCGAGTTTGTAAAAAAATCTGGTGGTATAGAATACGCTGAAAAGGTAATGAACACCTATCACCAGGATGCACTTGCTATACTCAATAACTTCCCCGAATCAGACTATAAGAAATCGCTGATCCAGCTTGTTCAATTTACTATTGACAGACACAATTAAGCAAAAAGCGTGAAACATAAAGTTGAAAGCGGAAAGTATAAAGATGCGCTTTTTAGCTTCTATTGTTGAATGTGCTGTAAAAATATGCCTATCTATAGTTTTGTGCTATTCTGTGAATTCCGTGGGGAATATTTGAATTTGAATATTGAACAAGGAACATCGATTAACGAATGATGAAGTATAAATGCAGAGAGACGGAAAGTCCGAAAGACCGGAAGTCGGGAGCGCTCATCGTCTGCATTTTTCTGCGTTAATCTGCGCGATCTGCGGGAAATATGTATTCTTCTGTGCTAATCTGTGAGTTCTGTGGGAAATATTTGAATTTGAATATCGAACAAGGAACACCGATCAACGAATGTAGAAGTATATAGTTTGTAGTGGCTGCAGCTGGCAGATATAGCAGTATATAAAGGAAAGGCCCCACGCTACACGAGCATGAGGCCTTAGTTCCTAACCTAAACTATGTGAAACTACTGTAATACTATTCTTGAGCGTCCGGCTTCCAGTACAGCATACGCTTTTACAGTTTCGTATGTCTGTGCATCGAGTGAGTTGGACGCTGCTCCCGATTTTTCCGGAGCATATTCTCCGCCATTCTCCCACCACTTCTTCGCGTTTTCGCGGGCTGCTTTTTTATCAACCTCCTCGAAGAGATTGATGCAGGAGTCGGAGATCATCCAGGGTTTTTCAACACTGCTATATTTATCGAAGATCATACTTCGCATCTGCGTTCCGCTGGCAACATTTTTAAAGTGAGAAACGGTATAGGATAATGTTTCGGGTTCAGTCATAATCATATCCCAGTATTTCTTGGAGGCAACGATTTGTGAAGTTGTCAACAGGTAGCCAAATCCGGTTTCAATCGGTTCCCGTGTTATGGGACAGCGCGCTTTCAATTCAGGTTTCTTCTTACCGAGGAGTTTATCAAAAAAGGCCATACTAGGAATATTTAAAGGTTGGTATTAGGAACAACTACAAGTTATATACTATAGATACTTCACGAACATCCAATAGTTGCATATAAGACTGAAAAAATCGTGAAAAAGTTACAAAAAGCCGAAATTACCCTGAATTCGGCTTTTTGTGTCTCTCACATTCGCGCAACTGTACGAATATGAACCTTAAACTGTCCGGTTATTTATAGCTTGGGGCCTGTAGCGCCCTTCAGCTTTTCTGCAGCTTTTGCCTTCTGAAATTTCTCGTAGTTGGTGAAGAACTCATCCAGTTTTTCGGCAGGTATTTTCTTACCTATAATTTTCTTCTTCTCGTCCAGAACGAATAGGCTGGGCGTTGTAACAGCATCGTACAGGTCAGCATACGTTCCTACATACGTGCGAGGTCCGTTTACGGTGATCCATTTCATACCCATCGTTTTAATATAGTCGCGCATCTTGGCCATCGAAGTATCGGTACTTACGGCATATACCTCTACATTAAACTTCGCTTTGTCTTTCGTATAGAAGTCTACGAGCTTGGGTGTTTCAGTTTTACAATGACCACAGTCGGGATCGAAGATATATACAATGGTATATTTATTCTTCAGGTCATACATGGAACGCGGCTTGAAGTTAGCGTCCTGCATAATGAGGTTCGGAGCTGTTTTACCGATCAGACTTTTACGCAGGCGATCAGCATAATCCTTCAGGTTCTGTTTCAGTTTTCCGGTTGCCCAGAAATCCATTTCTCCGGAAGCAAAATATTTATCATAGAGGCGTACATATACTTCATCAAGCCCCATGATCTCCGGTTGCTGATATTTCAGCAGGCAAGTCCACACGGCATATTTATAGGTCTCCTGATTCTTCTTGGCTTTTGCTACAACCTTATCGATCGCCTTTGCTATAGTATCAGGCTGAGGTGCATAAAGTTTGTCGAGATACTCGTTGATCTTCTCGCTATATACCGAACGCGGCATTCGCAGAAGTGCATCGTTGCTCAGGTCAAAATTGTCGAAGAAATGCTCGCGATACCAGCGCAGTTGAAATGTTGAATCGATCGTACCGTTTGCTTTTTTCGGAGCATCCGGAACCTTCACTGCCTGTCCCGACTTAAATATAGTGGCTGTCATGGTGCCGGGATATTTAGCAATGACATCGTTTTGATACGCTACTACTTTCTCATTGATCTTGGTGAAAGCGGCACGTGCATCTTTCTTTTTGTCTTCCGACAGTGTGCTGTCCTGAACTACCTTGATATAGGGCTCCGCTTCTTTATGACGCTCCATGTTGAAGAGCATATTCTCGAAGAAGATCTTGTTATCCGGATCACCGGTAACTTTCATGTTCTTGATATAGTCGTCAGAACTCGTGGCCATGGTGAAGTGCTGGTTGCTGCCAATCACCAGTTCAAATATTTTGGATTTGTCCAGCACCAGGAAATATACTCCGTGTGCGAGTTCTTTCTTGCCATCAAACGTAAATTCTCCTTTGGCATTTGCACGCGCGGTATCTTTCAGGTAAGTGCTCTCACCGTAATAATGTCCGAGATATACCGTAGTATCTTTCCATCCATCTACTTTAAACTTCAGGTTATACCCTGGCTGAGCAAAACAAAATGTGCTGACAAGACTAAAGGCAAAAAATAAGTAGCGCATAATCAATTTCTATTTCGTGCGAATTTCAATATTTCAACGTTCCGGATCAATGCTATTAATGACGATCGCGTGAGTTTTGTAACTAGCTGCTGGCTTCGGGCCGTAAGCTACCAGGGGTGAGAGTGTGGGTAGGGTATGTATTTATACTTCAACATTCGTTAATCGTTATTCCTTGTTCGATATTCAAATGCCAGTGCTTTCCGACTTCCGTCTCTTCTTTCATCGCTACCGCTAAAGTATACACCACCTTCCATTGCCGCTGTTAACGAAATGTTAAACACATACAGCATTAGTCGTCACTGGCCTGGGCTTTCAGGCATTCGGACTGCGTGAGCTTCCGCATTCCATGAAAAACCGTTAAACTTGAAGCTTGAATTAAAAAGATGTCTCTTCAAATCCGAAATCTTACCAAGATCTATGGCCAGCAGCGTGCTGTTCATAATATTTCCTTTGAAGTGGCCGAAGGAGAGATCGTAGGTTTTCTTGGTCCGAACGGTGCCGGTAAATCTACCACCATGAAGATTGCTACCTGCTTTCTTCCACCTACAGAAGGTGAAGTACGTGTAGCCGGTTATGACGTTACCGACTCGCCCATGAAAGTGAAAAGTGTTACCGGTTATTTACCCGAACACAATCCGCTTTACCTGGATATGTATGTGCATGAATACCTGAGTTTCATTGGTCGTTTGTATGGTCTTTCAGGCACTGCGCTGAAGCAGCAGGTGGGTGACATGGTAGAGCGCTGCGGACTTACGCGCGAACAGAATAAAAAGATAGAAGCTTTATCGAAAGGATATCGTCAACGGGTAGGCTTAGCCCAGGCGTTGATTCATAATCCGAAAGTATTGATACTGGATGAACCAACTTCCGGCCTTGATCCAAACCAGTTAGTAGAAATACGAAAGCTCATCAAAGAGATCAGTCAGCAGAAAACCGTGATCTTCTCTACACATATTCTCCAGGAAGTGCAGGCCTTATGCAATCGCGTAGTCGTAATAAATCGCGGAGAGATTGTAGCCGATGATACCGTAGATCGCCTGATGCAGCGACAGGGAGATACTGTTACCGTGATTGCCGAATTTGAACAAGGAGTTTCGGTTGAACAACTGCAACAGCTTGCCGGTGTTATACAGGTAAAGCAGCTCGGAGCTGGTAAGTTTAGTGTAGTGGCTGCAAGAGGTGCCGATGTGAGACCAGCCTTGTTTCGTTTTGCTGCTGATAACAATTTATCGCTGATCGGTTTGAAGCAGGAGGAAACTTCTCTTGAATCGATCTTTCATTCGCTTACCGCGCCATCAGCCGTGGAGCATAACCAAAATTAAATTTACTTTGCAGCGTTTTTGATCCATGCTTCAGGTACTATCCAAAGAATTTAGCAGTTTTTTAAACTCCCTCATTGCCTATGTGGTTATTGGTGTTTTCCTCATGGGCATAGGATTGCTTATGTGGGTGTTTCCCGAAACATCTGTGCTGTCGTATGGCTATGCCGATATGGATACGCTCTTCTCGCTCGGCCCTTATGTATTTATCTTTCTTATACCGGCTATCACCATGCGCAGCTTTGCCGAAGAAAAGAAAGCGGGCACCATGGAGTTACTCATGACCAAGCCGCTGAGCGACTGGGATGTTATACTCGGTAAATTTTTCGCGAGCCTCTGCCTGGTAGTGGTAGCGTTGATCCCTACACTGCTATATTATTTTTCAGTATACCAATTGGGTAATCCGACAGGGAATATAGATACAGCCGGTATAGCAGGTTCTTATATAGGTTTATGCTTGCTGGGCGGTGTGTTTTGTTCGATTGGTATATTTGCCTCATCGATTACGCCTAACCAGATCGTTGCCTTTATTGTGGCAGCATTTCTTTGCTTTATACTTTTTTCGGGTTTCGAATCGCTGGCATCACTCAATGTGTGGTCAGACTATACATTGTTCATCAAGCAACTCGGTATACTATATCACTACGAATCGTTGAGTAAAGGACTGATTGATAGTCGTGATGTGCTATATTTCTTCAGTGTAGCCTTCCTGTTGTTATCGGTTACAAAACTAATCCTGGGCAGCAGACAATGGTAAACTGGAAAAGCAGAAAACTGGGAGACTATCTTTTGTTTGCCAACGGTGTGGTGCTGGTGGTGCTGATTAATTTGCTGGCCGCTCAATTCTTCTTTCGTGTAGATCTTACCGAAGAGAAACGCTATAGTATAAAACCACAGACCCGCGCCATTCTTCAAAACCTGGAAGATGAAGTATATATTGAAGTATACCTGGAAGGCGAACTGAATGCAGGCTTCCGCAGATTTCAGAAATCGATCAAAGAAACGTTAGAAGAGTTTCGGGTATATTCGGGTAACAAGGTACACTATATATTTACCAACCCCGCTATAGCACAAGGACAGAAAGCGCAGGCTGAGTTTATGAACGACCTGGCAAGCCGCGGTATTCAGCCAACCAATGTTATTGATACCAAAGATGGTCAGCGCGTAGAGAAAATCATTTTCCCGGGAGCCGTTGTTTCAGTAGGAGGTATGGAAACCGGTTTGATGTTGCTGAAAGGCAGCACGGCTAAAACTTCGGACGAGCGGATCAACCAGTCTATTGAGAATGTTGAGTTCGAACTGATCAACACGATCTATAAATTATCAAACAGCGATCGTAAACGCATCGGCTTTGTAACAGGACATAACGAACTGGAAGATGCAGACCTTGCCAGCTTTAACAACGATCTGCTGGAAGTATACGATGTATATAAAGTAGATATGGGCAGAACTGCTGATCTGAAAAAATACGATGCATTAATCATAGCGAAGCCGCGCACGGCATTTTCGCAGCAGGATAAATTCAGACTCGACCAGTATATTATGCAGGGTGGCAAAGTAATGTTCCTGCTCGATAAACTGGATGCGAGTATGGACAGTGCTTCGCGTAATGATTACCTCGCTATACCCTACGATCTCAATCTGGATGATCAGCTTTTTAAATATGGTGTTCGTATAAATCCGGATCTGATTCAGGATCAAAGTGCGGCACCTTATCCGATTGTTACCGGTGATGCAGGAGGGAAGCCGCAGATGCAATTGATCGACTGGCCATTCTATCCACTCATTAATCATTATGCCGATCATCCGGTAACACGAAACCTCGATGCTGTGCTTACGCGATTTGTGAGCAGTATTGATACCGTGAAGGCGCCAGGTATACACAAGATTCCTCTCCTGACTACCTCTCAATATAGTCGGGCCATCACTGCCCCGGTAAATGTGAGCGTAAACGAGTTAAGGAAAAATGTGAAGGCTGAAGATTTCTCGAAGAGTTTTATACCCGTGGGATATTTACTGGAGGGTAATTTTACTTCGCTCTTTAAAAACAGATTTATACCGGAAGGGATAGAACAAACACCCATCATTGAAAAAAGTATACCTACACGATTGGTCGTTATTGCCGATGGCGATATAGTGCGCAACGATATAAATCCGAGGAGCAGGCAACCGCAGCCGCTCGGATTCTATCCGTTCACTAATTATACTTTTGCCAACCGCGAATTGCTGATGAATACACTGGCCTATTTAACCGAAGAGAATGGATTGATACAGGCGCGCAGCAAACAGATAAAGATTCGTCCGCTGGATCGTGAAAAAATAAAACAGGAGAAAGTAAAATGGCAGGTGATCAACCTCGGCATTCCTGTTTTACTCGTAATTGTATTCGGTGTACTACGTGCGTATTGGAGAAGAAATAAATTTGCCCGATTCTGATATGCAGGAGAAAAAGAATAAACGGTTGTTGCTTACACTGATCGCGTTATTGCTGGTAACGGGAGGTATATATTGGTATGGCAAAAGAAATACTTCATTCCAGGTGGATAAAGACACGTTCCATTATGCCGATCTAAAATCAGTAAATGAAATTATACTGGAATCTCCGGCAGGCAAAGTTGATCTGAAATTTATGGGATCGGCCTGGCGGGTAAATAATACCTATAATGCCGACCGCGCGATGGTGGAGGTGTTGTTTGCTACACTCCTGAAGGCAGAGCCGAAGCGGCCGGTAGCTATATCGTTGCAAGACTCGGTAGGTAAGGCAGTCGAGAAAAATGGCGTGAAGGTGTCACTGCTGGTAGGGAGCAATGTGGTGGAGCAATTCTATGCCGGAGGAAACGATCGGAAAACACAGGCATTTTTCCGCAAAGCGGGTGAAACTCCCTATATCATGACAATTCCCGGATATCGTGTTTATGTATCCGGAATTTTTGAATTGCCCGAAAACGGATGGCGCGATAAATATGTGTTCGGATTTAACTGGCGGAACTTCAAAAATCTCGAAGCAAATTTTCCTGCGAGTCCAACCGATAATTTTCTCGTGCAGATGGACGATAACTTTTTTGGCGTAACCGGAATTGAATCCGACACTGCGAAGCTCAACAATTATCTTGATGCTGTATCGCTACTCACAGTAGATGAGTATGTTACCACTACACCGGAGCTTGATAGTCTGGGTAAAACAAAACCGGTAATGACCTTAACGATCCGCGATATTGGCGATCATGAATATTCGCTGAGAATTTTTCCGCCCATTAAAAAACAAAAATATTTTGTACAGTCAGGCGATGCGTGGGCGGTGCTGCAGGAAAATAAAATCAGAGGTTTGCTGCGTCCGAAAAGATATTTCGGCAAGTGATTTCGGAATTACTGGTTTTTTTGCATTTTGTCTGTTCGTTTTATAATTCGGTTTTCTTTATAACTTTACCGCCGCTTTAAACAAACCTCAAACACTTTTTCAAGAATGAAGTTCATCGTTAACTCTGCTTACCTGCTGAAGCAACTGTCTAATATCAATGGCGTTATTACCACTAATCCGGTAGTACCCATTCTGGAGAATTTCTTGTTTGAACTGGAAAAAGGAAGTTTGACAGTTACCGCTTCTGATCTTCAGACTTCCATGATCACGGATATCCAGGTGGAGTCGAAAGAAAAAGGAAGCATCGCGGTACCGGCACGTATCTTATTGGATACACTCAAGAACCTGCCTGAGCAGCCTGTTACATTTTCAATAGATGACTCTACCTATAGTGTTGAGATTATTTCTGACAACGGTCGCTATAAACTTTCCGGTGAGAATGCTACAGACTTCCCGAAAGTACCAACCGTTTCGAACGACTTCTCTGCCGAAATCTCTACCGAAGTTTTATCGCGCGCGGTGAACAACACCATCTTTGCTACCAGCAACGATGAGCTTCGCCCTGCCATGACGGGTGTATATGTAAATCTCGGTGATAAGAATACAACATTTGTTGCAACAGATGGTCACCGCCTGGTGCGTTACAGAAGAGCTGATGTAAAATCAGACAATGGCAATTCTATCATTATACCTCGCAAGGCCCTTAACCTGTTGAAGGCTACCTTACCTTCTGAGAATACCGATGTGAGCCTGAATTTCAACATGTCGAACGCGTTCTTCAAGTTCGGCAATATCAAAATGATCTGCCGCCTGATCGATGAGCGTTTCCCTGACTACGACAACGTAATTCCTTCCGGTAATAATATCAAGATGACGATTGAGCGCAACGACCTGCTTGGCGCGCTGAAACGTATCTCTATCTACGCGAACAAAACGACACACCAGGTTCGCCTGAAAATCACAGGAAGTGAACTTCAGATATCAGCAGAAGATCTTGACTTCTCTAACGAAGCAAACGAAAGACTGAGCTGTGAACACGAAGGTGAAGATATCGAGATTGGCTTCAACGCGAAGTTCTTGATCGAGATGCTTACCAACCTTGACTCAGACAAGATCAGACTCACGATGTCTGCTCCTAACAAAGCCGGTGTAATTCTGCCTGTAGAAAAAGACGAGAGCGAAGATATACTGATGCTGGTAATGCCGGTGATGCTGAACCAGTACGTATAGTCAGAGTTTCTGATTCTGCGTTGAACCCCTGAGCTAATCCTGTTTATGAAGGCTTTTTTACTTGCCCTGTTAGTCTTGATTATAGCTGTGCCGGTTAGTGCGCAGTATAATCAGACATTCGCATCGCTTGAAAAATCAACTACTGTTGCGGCCACCAGCCCTATCGTTGTAAAACCACAGGGAGAAGGTACCTATAAGGTATTTATGCCTCCTGGCTTACGCATGCGCAATGCAGGACGCACGCTTACCATTCTGGGTGGTGCTATGCTGATCGGTGGCGTCATCGTATTCAGCAGTGCAGATGAAACTTATTATACCACTACAACAACCAATAACGGAACATACGAAGAAGGCGACCCTAAAGCTGCGCTGGGTATAGTAATGATTGCCGGTGGGTTGGGTATGAGTATACCCGGTGTAATTCTCTGGACCAAAGGTGCCAAGAAGTACAAGCGCTATATGGAGCAACACGAAGGCGAGCAAACCGTATCGTTCGATTTGAAGGGTAACGGGCTAGCGCTTCGCTATCGTTTCTGATTATACGTTATCCGTTAGTTGTTATTCGTTAAGCGTGTGAGGAAATTCAATCACACAAAGCTCAGAAGGCCAATGCTTCCGGACTTCCCATCTTTCAACTTTCGTCTCTACTCTTTCATCAGCTTACTACTTGCATTAACGGGTAACAATTAACCGTTAACGATTCACGTCAATGCTCCACGCTTACCCAGTTCAATCACTTCCATATTCTTTACTTCTTTCTTCACCAGTTCAAATCGCATAATGGTTTTGATATGATGAAAGCCGTGATTGCCTGCGGCACCGGGATTCAGATAAAGCATGTTGTTAAAATTATCATCGCGTTTTACCCGCAGTATATGTGAGTGTCCACAGATAAATATATCCGGTGTCTGTTGCTTCAGTATTTTCTTCACACGCGGATTATAGTTAGGTGGTGCCCCGCCAATGTGCGTCATCCAGACGATGAAACCTTCGCAGGTAAAATGCAGATCTTCCGGATATAGCGCCTGCAAAATCTTGTCATCAATGTTACCAAACACAGCGCGCAGCGGTTTGAATTTTTCCAGTGCATCGGTAATCGCTCGCTCACCTATATCTCCGGCATGCCATATCTCATCGCAGTCGCGGAAGTAGTCAAACACTTTAGGATCAAGAAAACTGTGCGTATCAGAAAGCAGTCCGATTTTCATGCTCAAAAATTGTTAACAAAAATTGAATAAGCATGCAGAACAAACTTTTTATATTAGGTGTGTCGCTGTAAGGTATATTCTCATATCAACCATAATCGTATAAAGCTATGACCAGAAAGATCGGAATACTCGGTTCGGGCCAGGTAGGTCAGGTACTTGCCAATGGTTTTCTTAAACATGGATATGCTGTTACGATCGGTACCGGCAATCCTGCGAAGCTCGGTGACTGGAAATATAGAGCCGGTGCTAATGCGCATGTAGGAAATTTTGAAGAGGCCGCAACATTTGGTGACGTAATGGTGCTGGCTGTAAAAGGCGATGCTGCAGTGAGTATAATTGGAGAGCTTGCTTCTGTATTGCATGGTAAAACGGTGCTGGATACAACCAATCCTATAGCCGAAGTTCCACCCCATCAGGGTGTGTTGAAATTCTTTACTACACTGGATGATTCATTGCTCGAACGTCTGCAGCAAAAAGCTCCGGCAGTACATTTTGTAAAAGCGTTTAACTGTGTAGGCAGTGCGCGAATGGTAAATCCTGCTTTTACCGATGGAAAACCAACGATGTTTATCTGTGGAGATAACGAAGCTGCTAAAAACGAAGCCACGCAGATACTGGAACAATTCGGTTGGGATGTTGCCGATTTTGGAAAAGCAGAATCAGCTCGCGCTATTGAACCGCTATGTATACTCTGGTGTATCCCCGGTTTTCTGAATAATCAGTGGACGCATGCATTCAAACTTTTGAAAGTATAGATCTACAGCAGAATATGTGTAGAGAAATACAACGCTATCGCTAATATTTTGGAACATAAACATACCTATATATCGGCATCAAACACATCTATCGTTATCTTGCAATCCTAACCTGATCACTCTTGTATGAGATACTCTTTACTTTGTCTGCTGGTTGTTGTTGTTATTTCTGCTACTGCCCAGGATCATGGGTTTCCCTTTGGTCAGGTTACGTATCGCGAACTGGATATTACCGGATATGAAAAAGATACATCGGCTGTAGCCGTTGTACTGAATGAATTTGGCGAAGCCTATATCGACAATGGTAATTATCATAACCTGTTGTTTGAGTATCACACCAAGATCAAGATTCTGAAACGACAAGGGATTGAAAAAGGAACGATCGAGATACCGCTCTATAAAGGTGAGAGTAAAATTGAATTGATACGATCAATAAAAGCATCCAGCTTTAATTACGAGAACGGCTCGATGAAGGAGACGAAGCTGGATAGTAAGAATATATTCAAAGAGAACTTTAACAAGCGCTGGGATGTAGCCAAGTTTGCTATACCCAATGTGCGTGTAGGCAGTGTAATCGATGTGATGTATGTTATTGAGTCTCCTTTTATATTCAACTTTCGTAACTGGGAATTTCAAGACGACATTCCGAAAATGAAGAGCGAATACTGGGCCTCTATACCCGGTAATTTTGTGTTCAACATTTCATTGAAAGGTTATCTCAAGCTTTCTAAGAATGAAAATGAAGTAGTGCGCGACTGCTTTTCACCAGGCGGAGGCAACGTGGCAAACTGTGCGCGATTTAAATGGGGCATGGAGAATATTCCTGCTTTTAAAGAAGAAGAGTATATGACCGCCAAGTCGAATCTTCTCTCCATGATAAACTTCGAACTATCGGAAGTAAATTATTTTGATGGTCGCACGGATAAGATTACCAAAGAATGGAAAGATGTGGAGGAAGAACTTCGGAAGGATGACAAGTTTGGAGTGCAACTGAAGCGCGGAAAAGATATAGTGGATGAGCACGTAACGTTGCTCGTGGCAGGGGAGACCGATCCGTTGAATAAAGCGAAGAAGGTATATGATTTTATTAAAAGCTGGTATCGTTGGGACGATGTATATGGTATGATGAGCGAGTTCGGTATCAAGAAAGCTTTTGATAAGCAATCCGGAAATGTAGGTGACATCAACTTGTCGCTTGTAGCAGCGCTCAAGTATGCAGGGTTGAATGTAGAGCCGGTAATCTTATCTACCCGCGACAATGGATTTCCTACCGAGCTTCACCCGGTGCTTAGCGACTTCAATTATGTTGTAGCCAAGCTCAACGTAAATGATAAAGTATACCTGCTCGATGCCACGGACGACTTTCTTCCGTTTGGTCTTATCGCTAAGCAATGCCTCAACGGAAAAGGACGTGTATTAGGAGAGAAGGAATCGTACTGGTATGAATTGAAGCCGGGAGAAAAATCCAAGCAGATCACCATGATCAGTCTGAAGCTGGGAGATGATGGCGTGTTTACCGGAACTATACAGGCAAGCTTTACAGGATATGAAGCGCTGGCCAAGCGAAAGGAGATCTATAGGGCTGGGAGTGAGCAGGGGTTTATTACCGAGCTCTCCAAAAAGATGACTGACCTGGAGATCAAGAACTATAAAATTGAAAACGCCGAAGAGCTGAGTAAACCGCTAGTACTAAAACTGGATATAGAGATGTCGGGGTATGGTAACATGAATGCCTCCAATCTTTTGTTTAGTCCTTTTATTATAGGGAAATGGCAACAGAATCCATTCAAGTCAGCAGAGCGCTTGTACCCGGTAGACTTTGGTGTGTCGCCTGATGAATCACTTATTTTGAACCTGGAGTATCCCGGCAACTATGAAGTGATAGAGCTTCCACAGAAAGTTGGTTTGGCTTTGCCTAACAGCGGAGGCCGGTATCTATACGAAGTTCAAAACGTAGGCAATCGTCTTACCTTAAACAGTTCACTGCAGATATCGCGTACGTTCTTTTCCTCTGAAGAGTATCATTTTATTAAAGAGCTTTTCAACCGGGTTATCGCTACACAACAAGCTGACCTGATTTTCAGAAAGAAGTCGTAACGGATGAAGAGAAATTGAGGGCTAATTCCTTTAAAAAAACTTAACGAAATCTCTGACGATAAGCCCTTGTATGAAGAGGGGAAGTGGCTGAAACGAGAGGTGTAGGAAAGAGGTTTTTAAGAATCATTCTAAATTACATTTTATTATATAAATTCTATATCAACTTCGCATTCCGTTTATACCTTCGCGCGCAGTGGATGACAGCTCTCAAAACCCCATTTGAGGTAAGATTTTCATCATTATTTATTGCGCAACGAATCAAATAAATTTGAAAAAATGAGTTCCGATAGTAGATTTGTGCCGCTTGTTTTGAAAACGGACATTGAACCTAACATGATAAAACATTTCACTTCTTCCGCTTGCAAGTCCCTTACTCTAGTCCTCGTTTTCGCATTAATTAGTTTTACATCTCACGCCCAGGAAATTTCGAAAGATGCTGCTGCTATCAGCGCAGGTCAGGCGTTGTTTAATGCGAACTGTAAGGCTTGCCACAGAGTACATCAAAAATTAGTTGGTCCAGCATTGGCCGGTGTTTATGATCGCACACCATCCATTGACTGGATCAAGTCTTTTGTAAAGAACTCATCAGCTGTAATTGCCAGTGGAGATGCATACGCAGTAAAGCTGTATGCTGATAACAACAAAACGCAAATGACGGCCTTCTCTTCTTTCAAAGATGAAGACATCATGAACATTCTGGCGTATGTAAAATCAGAAACTGATAAAGGTCCTGAAAAAGGTCCTGATCAAGGTACACCTGGACAGGCGGTGGCAGCTCAACAGGATGGAGTTTCTTCTACATACCTCAACGTTATACTGGTTGGTATGGTCATCATCCTGATACTGCTGTTAGTAGTACTTGGATTTTTGGTGTCTGCCCTCAAGCGTTTCCTCGATCAGAAAACTCTTTCAGAAGAAGAGAAAGATATTGTTGAGCCTGCTGTTACCGGTAGCTCAATCTTCAGAAGCCGCGGGTTTGTATTCGTAGTAGTATTCATTACCGCTGCACTTGGTTTCAAAGCTGTGATCAACGGCTTGTATTCAGTAGGTGTTCAGAGAGGTTATGCTCCGAAGCAACCAATCGCCTTCTCTCACAAAATCCACGCGGGTCAATACGAGATCGACTGTAAGTATTGCCACGTAGGTGCCATGAAAAACAAGAACGCTACTATACCTTCTGTAAATATCTGTATGAACTGCCACAACCAGATCAAGTCAGGTACTCTTACAGGAGATACTGAGATCGGCAAGATCGTAAAAGCGTACGAAACCAATAAGCCAATCGAGTGGGTTCGTATCCACAACCTGCCTGACCTGGCTTACTTCAACCACGCTCAACACGTAAATGTTGCTGGTGTAGAATGCCAGACTTGCCACGGTCCGATCGAAACAATGGATGTAGTTCGTCAGCACTCTTTATTGACTATGGGATGGTGTATCGACTGTCACCGTAAGACTGACGTCAATACAAAAGGCAATGCCTATTATGATAATCTTGTAGAGCTTCACAACAAGTCCAAGAAGACACCAATGAAAGTAGAAGATATCGGTGGTCTGGAGTGTTCAAAGTGTCACTACTAAGATCGTCTTAGATTATATATAGAATAAGATTAACTGAATAACGGATAACGATTCACTTTAAAATGGAAGAATCTAAAAAGGTATACTGGAAAGGCATCGAGCAACTGGCAAACAACCCAGAGTTTGTGAAGAATGCTCATCATGAATTTGCTCAGCCTGGTCCGGAAGAAGACCTGGGACATTCGCGCAGGGATTTTTTGAAGATGATGGGCTTTGGTATGTCTGCCGTTGCATTGGCTGCTTGTGAAGCGCCTGTACGCAAAGCTATCCCGTATGTTAACAAGCCGGTTGATATTGACCCTAGCTTGCCGAACTACTATGCCTCTACCTATATTAATGGAGGTGACTACGCCAGTATCGTGGTTAAAACACGTGAAGGTCGTCCGATCAAGATAGACGGAAACGCACTTTCTTCTGTAACAAAAGGAGGAACCAGTGCACAAGTTGAAGCTTCCGTTCTGTCATTATACGATAACGCTCGTCTCCGCGGCCCGAAAGCAGGCGCAGAGAAGAAAGATAAAATAAGCTGGGAAGATCTCGACAAGCAGGTAATTGCCAAATTGAATGAGATCTCAGGCAAAGGTGGTCAGATCCGCATCGTGAGCAACACGATCCTGAGCCCTAGCACAAAAGCTGCTATCGAAAAATTCAAAGCAACCTATCCTACAACACAGGTTGTTCAGTACGATCAGACTTCTGCGTACGGTATTGTAAAAGCCAACGAAGAGTCTTTCGGTGCAGCGGTTATTCCTTCTTACGATTTCAGTAAAGCAAAAGTAGTGGTAAGTATAGCTGCTGACTTTATCGGAAGCTGGATATCTCCAATTGAGTTTACAAAACAATACGCGCTCACACGTGAAGTAACTGAAGAGAAACGTGAAATGTCACGTCACTATCAGTTCGAATCTATCCTCTCTATCACGGGTGCTAACGCAGATTATAGAACACAAATCAAACCTTCAGAAGAAGGAGCAGTAGCCACTCAGTTGTATAACCTGTTAGCAGGTAAAGCTGGTCGCCCTACTGTAAGCGGTGGTGTTGAAAAAGCAAATATTGCTAAAGCTGCTGAAGAGCTGTGGGCTAATCGTGGTAATGCTTTAGTCGTTGCAGGTTCTAACGACAAGTCAATTCAAGTGATCGTAAACGCGATCAACGATATACTGGGAAGCTACGGATCAACAATCGATCTGAGCACACCGGTTAACTTCCGTCAGGGTGACGATGTTGCTGCTGCTAACTTTGTAAATGAGTTGGAAGCTGGTAAGATCAACGCGGTGATCTTCTATAACAGCAACCCGGTATATGATTATCCAGCTGGCGACAAGATCGCTGCTGCATTGAAGAATGTAGAGCTTACGATTGCTACAAGCTATAAAGAAGATGAGACTGCAGAGAAGACACAATATCTTGCTCCGGATCATCATTACCTCGAAGCATGGAACGATGCTGAGCCGAAGAAAAATCACTTCAGCTTAGGTCAGCCAGCGATCACACCTATATTCAAGTCACGCGCTGCACAAGAGAGCTTGTTGGTATGGGCGAACGAACCTAAAGCTGATTATTTCGAATTTGTAAAAAATAACTGGAAGAACTGGTTCTACAAAGATCAGTCAGTTGACTTCCAGAGTTTCTGGGATAAGTGTCTGTACGATGGTGTACATGAATTGCCAGCAGCGGCTGCTACAGCAGTAACTTTTGCAGGTAATGTAAGCGCAGCAGCAGATGCAATTGCCAGCAACTATAAAGCAGGAACTTGGGAATTGGCAATCTACGAAAGCGGTAACATCGGTAATGGTTCACAAGCCAACAACCCGTTGTTGCAAGAGCTTCCGGATCCGATCACGAAAGCAACTTGGGATCACTATGTAACAGTAGCCCCTAAAGATGCCAAGAATATAGATTTCTCTGAAAGCGTTACAAAATACGCTACCATCTCTATCGATGGTCATAGCGTAAAATTACCAATGCTTGTTCAGCCTGGTCAGACTCCTGGTACGATTGGTATACCGGTAGGATACGGACGTAAGAAAGCTGGTAAAGTTGCTGATGGTATAGGAGAGAATATATATCCTTTCGTAGGGATGGTGAATGGTTCATTAAGCTATTCTGCCAATGTAAAATTTGAACCTACTACGGAAACGTATCAGATCGCTCAGACACAGACTCACAACACCTATATGGGCCGTGAGACTGTTGTACAAGAGACTTTACTAACAGAGTATAAAGACAAGAATTGGGATCGTGATTTCCATCCGGAAGTTACTACCTGGACTTCACCAGATCATAAAGTAGCTCCTGGCGAACTTTCATTGTGGAAGGGCCATGAGTATAAGAACCATCACTGGGCAATGGCTATCGACCTGAACACTTGTACAGGTTGTGCAGCTTGCGTGGTAGCATGTAACGTAGAAAACAACGTAGCGCTGGTTGGTCGCGATGAAGTGATCAATCGCAGAGAGATGCATTGGTTGCGTATCGACCGCTACTATAGCAGCGATGCTCCTGCTGATGATTGGAGAGGAGTTGAAGTAGCTTCAGAAAATCCTGAAGTTGTATTCCAGCCAATGCTGTGTCAGCACTGTAATAATGCACCTTGCGAAACAGTATGTCCGGTAGCAGCAACAACACACAGCACAGAAGGTCTTAACCAAATGACCTACAACCGTTGTATCGGTACACGTTACTGTGCAAACAACTGTCCATATAAAGTAAGACGTTTCAACTGGTTTAAATATCACGATAACAGCAAGTTCGAAGTTGCAAACCCTGCAATGAATACAGACCTTGGTAAAATGGTATTGAACCCGGATGTAACGGTTCGTTCACGCGGTGTTATGGAGAAATGTTCATTCTGCGTGCAACGTATACAAGCAGGTAAACTTGCTGCTAAGAAGGAGAGAAGAGCCGTGAAAGATGGCGAAGTAACAACAGCATGCTCTGCAGCTTGTTCTACAGGTGCTATTGTGTTCGGTGATATTAATAATCCTGAAAGCAAAATATCTCA
Source organism: Ohtaekwangia sp. (assembly GCF_036568665.1). Classification (GTDB taxonomy): domain Bacteria; phylum Bacteroidota; class Bacteroidia; order Cytophagales; family Cyclobacteriaceae; genus Ohtaekwangia. The sequence continues at coordinate 26,082 of NZ_DATCSD010000116.1, forward strand.
GCTTCTGAAGATCAGACCTCTCGATGAGAAAAATCCTCATCGTGTTGATAAGATTGCTGATAACCCACGTGCTTATCAGGTATTGGAAGAAATTGGCGTGAAGCCAAACATCTGGTACCTCACGAAGGTTAGAAATAAAGATGCTGCGAAAGCGTAGGCTTGAGTATATATAGTATACAAGAGCAATACCACACACTCACACTTGGATAACTTATAACGAATAACGGATAACTTTTTAAAATAAATGCAAGTTACGTCATCAGTTCGCGATCCCCTGGTAACCGGAGGTAAAACGGTAAAAGATGTTTCGCACGATATCAGTCGGCACGTTGAGAATAAACCGCCAAGATCATGGTGGTTGGCGCTGGCTGTTTCACTGGTACTTTTTATTTACGGATTTTACTGCGTCTGTACAGTACTATGGAATGGTATCGGAGTGTGGGGTCTTAATAAAACAGTAGGTTGGGCATGGGATATTACCAACTTCGTGTGGTGGGTTGGTATAGGTCACGCAGGTACGCTGATCTCAGCCATCTTGTTGCTGTTCCGCCAGAAATGGAGAATGTCTATTAACCGCGCGGCAGAAGCGATGACGATCTTTGCCGTTATTTGTGCGGCTACATTCCCGCTCATTCACATGGGGCGTTTGTGGCTTGGATTCTACTGGGCACTTCCACTGCCAAACGCATTCGGATCTCTCTGGGCAAACTTTAACTCTCCACTCTTGTGGGACGTATTTGCGATCTCAACATACTTTACTGTATCGCTTGTATTCTGGTATATAGGTCTTATCCCTGACTTTGCTACGATCCGAGATCGCGCAGTAGTGCAAGGTAAGAATATCAGAGCGCAGGTATATAATGCACTGAGCTTTGGTTGGCAAGGTGGTGCTAAAACTTGGATGCGCTACGAAGCGGTAGCATTGATCCTTGCGGGTCTTTCTACACCACTGGTATTGTCGGTTCACACGATCGTATCAATGGACTTCGCGACTTCAGTAATTCCAGGATGGCACACTACAATCTTCCCTCCATACTTCGTTGCCGGTGCGATCTTCTCTGGATTCGCGATGGTGTTGACACTGTTGCTGATCACACGTAACGTATTTAAACTGGAAGACTATATTACGATCTACCACATTGAATTGATGAACATCATCATCATCGTAACAGGTTCAATCGTAGGTGTAGCATATATCACTGAGTTATTCATCTCTTGGTACTCAGGAGTAGAATACGAAGGATATGCATTCTATAATCGCGTGCAAGGTCCGTATGCCTGGTCTTACTGGTCTATGATGACTTGTAACGTAATCTCTCCTCAGCTTTTCTGGATCAAGAAGATCAGAACAAGTATCGTAGCAACCTTTGTACTTTCGATTGTTGTGAATATCGGTATGTGGTTCGAGCGCTTTGTAATCATCGTGACTTCACTGCACCGCGACTATATACCATCAAGCTGGACGATGTTCCACCCAACTATGTATGACATCGGTGAATACGTATTCACATTCGGTCTGTTCTTTACAGCGTTCCTGCTCTTTGCAAAATTCTTCCCGGTAATCAACATGGCGGAAGTAAAGAGTATCGTGAGATCAGATTCAGAGAAAGTGTCGCACGATACACATGTAAAAGAAGAAGTTCACGCTTAATCTAAGACTTGAAGAAAATGGATGCAGATAAAAACTTTGTAGTAGGCGTATTTGATAATGAAGAGGTGCTGCTGGATGGCATCGGTAAAGTACGCTCAACTGGTCTTAAAATACATGATGTATTCTCACCATTTCCGGTGCACGGCATAGATGATGCACTGGGACTGAAGAAATCACGTCTACCAAGAGCAGCCTTCTTGTTCGGTCTTACCGGAACATCTTTGGCGCTTACGATGCAGATATGGATGCTGGGTTACGATTGGCCGATGATCATCGGTGGTAAAAACTTTGCATCATTGCCGCCTTTTATACCAGTAACATTTGAGTTGACAGTACTCCTGTCAGCACTTGGAATGGTTGCTACATTCATGATCATCAGTGATCTGAAGCCATACAGATGGCCACGTCAGTTCGATGTGAGAAGCACGGACGATAAACACGTAATGGCGATCGATCTGGCATTGAACGGAGGAAAGAGCAAAGATGAAATTTCACGCATCCTGAAAGATGCCGGAGCTTCTGAAGTAAACGAAAAGAATTTTGAATAATCATAGAATATTGACCATGCGTTTTGTAACAAGCTTGTTCGTAGGACTTTCAGCAGCAGCGCTGCTAACATCATGCGGTGCGGGTGGTGAAGATCAGGGGACTGAATATGCACCTAACATGTATCACTCTGTTGCCTATGAACCATACTCTCAAATTGTAGATGAAGATGCAGGACGTTGGGTAACATCCATCGATTATCCAGACGGCCATGCAGAATATTTTAACTCCAACAAGTTCAACCCTAACCGGATGAACATGCGCGAGCCAGCTCCGAATACGGTAAGCCGTAACAAGAACGGATGGCTTCCATATCGCTTGGGTAAAGACAGCCTGGCGTATGCATCAACGCATCTGAAGAGTCCACTGGATTCAACGGCAGAGATTGTAGCAGCTGGTAAAGTATTGTATGAAACTTATTGTGATCATTGCCACGGACCAAAAGGTGCTGGTGATGGTAAGGTAGCTGCCGGTGTAAAGATCGATGGTACACAAAAGGGAAATTACAATGGTGTTCCTGATTACAAGTCAGGTGCATTGAAAGATATTACAGAAGGTCACATCTTCCACGTGATCACACACGGTAAAGGCCTGATGTGGGCACATGGTTCGCAGATCAGCCCGGAAGACCGTTGGAAGATCGCGAAGTATGTAAAGACCTTACAAAAATAGATAAGTTCGGTACCTCAGGTCTGATACTTTAGATGAAGCTGAGGTGACGGTGATAACTTAAACGGATAACAAATAACGACAAACGAATAACGGAACGGAAATGGCTCATCACGTAGAAGTTGCTGAAGAACAATATGTATTTAGACCGGAGACCAGAAAGAAGCTGTTCATACTCCTTGGAGTAGGGATAGTGGTTTTCCTGATAGGTCTTGTGTTCGCCATGAAAAACGGTGGTCATCAGGAAGAACACGGAGGCGGACATGGTCATGCAGCTGTAGCAGAGGCGAGCAAGCTTGTTGCTTCAGCAGATCAGCATGGTGCTGCTTCTGAAGGCCACGAACATGCTGCAGCAGGGGCTGAGCATCATGAAAAGCCTTACTGGGTAAGAAGATTATTCAGCACACTCTGGATGAACAATGTGTTCTTTACAGGTCTTGGTATCATTGGTTTATTCTTCGTTGCAATTCAGTATGCAGCGCAGGCAGGCTGGTCAGTAGGAGTGAAGCGCATACCGCTTGCTATGGGCCGCTGGATTCCTATAGCAGGTATATTGATGCTCGTTCTCTGGTTCATTACCAGTCACGACATTTTCCACTGGACACACGACTATCTGTATAAAGAAGGTCCTCAGTTCGACAAAATCATTAACAAGAAAGCTCCGTTCTTCTTCTGGCCTTTGGCTGGTGGCACGTTCCCGCTTTTCTATATTGCCCGCATGGTAATTTTCTTCAGTCTGTGGTATTATTTCTTCGTGCAGATCAGAAAGAACATGCTTGCTGAAGACCTTGAAGCTACAAATGACTATTGGTATAAGAACCGCGTTGTAGCAACTGTATTCCTGATCTTCTTTGGTGTAAGCTCTTCAGTTTCTGCCTGGGATTGGGTAATGAGTATCGATACACACTGGTTCTCTACAATGTTTGGTTGGTACGTATTTGCCAGCTGGTGGGTAACTGGTCTTGCAACGATCACATTGATTGTTGCTCACCTGAAATCAGCCGGATACCTTAAGGTTGTAAATTCAAATCACCTTCACGACCTCGGTAAATTCTGCTTTGCATTCTCGATCTTCTGGACGTATATCTGGTTTGGTCAGTTCCTGCTGATCTACTACGCAAACATTCCTGAAGAAACAGTATATTTTGTTGAGCGTATGAAAACCAGTCCCTACAGCTGGATCTTCTACCTCAACCTGATTGTAAACTTTGTTCTTCCCTTCCTGTTGTTAATGACAAGGGATGCTAAGCGTCAGTTATCTACACTGAAGCTTGTTTGCCCGATCATTATCATCGGTCACTGGTTTGACTTCTTCAACATGGTTACACCAGGCGTTATGAAAAACGAAGGAGGAATTGGATTCATGGAGATCGGTGTGGCATTGATTTTTGCTGCAGCGTATCTGCTGGTCGTACTGAGTGGTCTTGCTAAAATGCCGCTGTTCGGAAAGAACGATCCAATGTTACAAGAGAGTCTTCATCACCACATTTAATATTATATTGAAAACGCTATGATGAGTTTGATCATTTTTCTAGGTGTTGTTCTGGTCCTTGCGATCCTGTTCCTGATCTTCCGGATCAGCACCCTGGTAGGTATTGCGAAAGGAAAGAAGGAAGGTTATGTGGGAGCAAACAATGGCGTTCATGCCACGCTCTTTGTCGTTTTCCTGGTGTTGGGGCTTGCAGGTTTCTTCTGGTATTCATTCTCTTATTTTCATGAATATACTTTGCCGATTGCTTCTGAGCACGGCAAGAAGACCGATACATTGTTCTGGATTACTATGGCAGTGACTGTGGTAGCTTTTGTGATCATCAGTATTGTGATGTTCGCGTTCATTTATCAGTATCGCTACCAGGAAGGAAGAAGAGCGAAATTCTTCCCGGACAATCACTATCTCGAATTAACCTGGACGATTATTCCTGCTATCGTATTGGCAGTATTGATCTTTACGGGTCTTCGTACCTGGAATGAAATTACAGCGCCGGCTTCCAAAGAAGCGGAGGTTATTGAAATAATAGCGCAGCAGTTTGCTTGGACTGCGCGTTACCCTTCTAAAGACAATCAACTTGGAAAGGTGAACTATAAATTGATCGATGCAGTAAATGAATTTGGTCTTGATCTGACAGATAAAAATTCATTTGATGATTTTAAATCATTGGAACTTCACTTCCCTGTAGACGAAGAAATTCTTTTGAAAATCAGAGCGAAAGATGTACTGCATAGCGTATTCCTGCCACACTTCCGTGTGAAGATGGATGCTGTGCCAGGTATGCCTACTCAATTTAAATTCAAGGCAACCAAGACTACGGAAGAGATGAGAACAGAAACCGGTAACCCTAATTTCAACTACGAGCTTGCTTGTACAGAGATATGTGGTAAAGGTCACTTCTCTATGAGAATGCCGGTTGTTGTTGAAGACAGAGAATCATACGATCGCTGGAAAGCTTCTCAGGAAGCTTGGCTGAAGCAGAATCCGGATTATTTGAAAAATGTTCCGGCTCAGTTGAAAGAGGCTGCTATGATCAAAGCTGGTCTGCAGAAAGATCCAGGCGCTAACGTAGCGGCAGTGAAAGAATAAGAGGAGTTTTTTCGAATCTAAGAATTATCAAGACATGGCAACGACCGATATCCACATTCATCAAAACGTACACCATCACGATGATCATAGCCACGAGCATGATGAGCATCATGAAGGTAACTTTTGGACTACGTATATATTCAGCCAGGATCATAAGATCATTGCAAAGCAATTCCTGATCACCGGTATATTCTGGGCCCTCATCGGAGGAACACTTTCGGTGATCTTCCGTCTGCAGCTTGGTTTCCCTAACATGAACCTGGAATGGTTGAAGCCTGTACTGGGTGGATGGATCACTCCGGAAGGAAAACTTGATCCGGAATTTTACCTGGCACTGGTAACGATGCACGGAACTATCATGGTGTTCTTTGTATTGACAGCCGGCTTGAGCGGTACGTTCTCTAACTTCCTGATTCCGCTGCAAATTGGTGCGCGCGATATGGCATCAGGCTTTATGAACATGCTTTCATACTGGTTCTTCTTCCTGTCAAGCGTAATCATGTTTATATCCCTGTTCCTGGAAACAGGTCCTGCAGGTGGTGGTTGGACGATCTATCCTCCATTGAGCGCATTACCACAGGCTATTAAAGGTTCTGGTTTGGGTATGACCTTGTGGTTGGTTTCAATGGCATTCTTCATTGTAAGCTCATTGCTGGGAAGTATCAACTATATCACAACAGTTATTAACATGCGTACTCGTGGTATGTCGTTTACACGCATGCCGCTTACAATCTGGGCGTTCTTCTTCACTGCAATTATTGGTATACTTTCTTTCCCTGTGTTATTCGCAGCTGCATTGTTGTTGATCTTCGATCGCAGTTTCGGTACAAGCTTCTACCTGTCGGATATATATATCGGTGGTGAAGCCCTTGCACATGATGGTGGTAGCCCGATCCTGTTCCAGCACCTGTTCTGGTTCCTCGGTCACCCGGAAGTATATATCGTATTGTTGCCGGCACTCGGTCTTTCATCTGAAATTATAGCAACCAATTCACGTAAGCCTATCTTCGGTTATAAAGCGATGATTGGTTCTATGTTGTTCATCGCGATTCTGTCATTCATCGTATGGGCGCACCACATGTTCGTAACCGGTATGAATCCGTTCCTCGGTTCGATCTTCATGCTGCTTACACTGATCATTGCGGTACCTTCAGCGGTAAAAATCTTTAACTATGTAACAACACTCTGGAAGGGTAACATTGTATTTACGCCTGCCATGTTGTTCTCGATCGGTCTTGTATCATTCTTCCTGACGGGTGGTATCACCGGTATATTCCTCGGTAACTCGGCTATCGATATTCAATTACACGATACATACTTTGTGGTAGCTCACTTCCACTTGGTAATGGGTAGTGCATCATTCTTCGGTATGTTGGCAGGTATATATCATTGGTTCCCGAAAATGTTCGGTCGCATGATGAACTCTACTTTAGGTCAAATTCACTTCTGGATAACCTTCGTAGGTGTTTACATGGTGTTCTTTCCAATGCACTACATTGGGATAGCAGGTTTCCCCAGAAGATATTATTCTTGGACAAACTTTGAAACGTTCAGTGGATTTGCTGATCTGAACATGCTTGTATCAGTTGCTGCGATCATTACACTCTCTGCTCAGTTCATCTTCCTGTTCAACTTCTTCTATAGCATCTGGCGTGGTCGTTTAGCTCCGGCTAACCCATGGCACTCGAACACACTGGAGTGGACAACACCACGCAATCCTGGACACGGTAACTGGATTGGTGAGATCCCTTCTGTATATCGCTGGCCATATGACTATAGCAAGCCTGGTGCAAAAGAGGATTTCATTCCGCAGCATATTCCATACTCTGAAACACCAGAGTCTAACCTGCCACACGAAAACGAGCTGATCAAGCTTGAGTCTTCCAATGGCGAGGGAGCGATTGTAGTAGAAGGTAACAAACACTAATAAAAATTCAGTTAAGGTTTCAGGTTCCAGGATCCCTTGTTCATTCAGACAACGGGAACCTGGAAACTGAAACCTTAAACTTTATAGCCCATGCGGTCTTTTCGCAGACTTACGATAGCAACGTTGGTAGCTGTATATGTATTGATCCTGGTAGGAGGGATTGTGCGTAGTACTGGCTCAGGCATGGGATGTCCTGACTGGCCGAAGTGTTTTGGCAATTGGGTTCCCCCGAAGACGGTTGCTGATCTTCCGGCTAACTATAAAGATATATATGCTTCTTATCGCGAGAAGAAGAATGTTCGCTTCGCAAAATATCTGAATGCATTAGGCATGGAAGATACTGCGCAAAAACTCTTGAACGATCCTTCGGTATTAGCAGAGAATGATTTCAATCCTACGAAAACCTGGATCGAGTATTTTAATCGTATTGTAGGTGTGATAATCGGGTTTCTGATATTGGCGGTATTCATCTCTTCAATACGCTTCTGGAAAACAGAAACACGACTCACAGTAATAGCATTACTCTCATTTCTGCTGGTGAGCTTTCAGGGATGGATAGGTTCATTTGTTGTTTCTACTAATCTTACACCATGGACTATTACAGTGCATATGTTTTTGGCATTGTTAATAGTAGCACTGCTGGTATATCTGATACATCGAAGCAGTTATGCTACCGTGGTAAATTCAACGATTGGCTTTTGGTGGCTGGTGGTATGCATGGCGGTATTACTTGTGCAGACCTTGTTGGGTACGCAAGTGCGTGAAGCCATTGATCGTGTAGCATCATGGGCCTCGCGCGAGGAGTGGGTTGCCAACCTCGGTGTGGAGTTTGTACTGCACCGCTCATTCTCGTGGATCGTGCTGGTATTGCATGTTGGATTAATCCTGAATTTGCGTAAAACTGAAGGCTCAAAAGTTTTCCTCCTTACTCTAATCGTGCTAATTTTGGGCACCATTTTAACAGGTGCAGGCATGGCTTACTTTGCTGTTCCTCCCTATCTTCAGCCGGTGCATTTGCTACTTGCCACAGCAACGTTTGGAATGCAGTTTATGCTTCTGCTGAAACTCAATCGAAAAGAAGAACCTGTAGTTATAAACTGATGGTAGTCGGACAAATAGATCAACTGACGGGAGCTGCATTTGCAAGTGCAAAACTGAAAGCGTATTGGGAGTTGCTGAAATTCAGACTTTCTTTCCTGGTAGCATTCTCTTGTGCATTTGGATTTGTACTCGCGACTCAACGTATAGACTGGTTTATCCTTACGATGGTATTCATCGGTGGGTTTATGCTGTCAGGATCTTCTGTTATCGTCAATCAAATCATTGAGAAAGATCTCGACAAGTTGATGACGCGTACCATGTCGCGCCCACTGCCAACGGATCGTGTCTCTGTTAATGAAGCCATTATCGTTTCAGCTTTTTGTTTTATAGCAGGCGTAGGGTTGTTGATAATATATACCAACCCTCTGACCGTTGCTCTCTCGGTCGTATCCATGGTGTTATATAGTTTCGTGTATACTCCTTTGAAGCGTGTAGGTCCTATAGCTGTTTTTGTTGGAGCGATACCCGGTGCATTGCCACCACTGTTAGGCTGGACAGCTGCAACAGGTGTTATATCACACGAAGCACTTATTATATTTGGCATACAATTCATCTGGCAGTTCCCTCACTTCTGGGCGATCGCCTGGGTTGCCGATGAAGACTATAAAAAAGCAGGCTTCAAATTACTTCCTTCCAGCGGAGAAAGAGATTTGAACACGGCCGTGCAGATCATGATCTATACCATGTTCCTGATACCGCTGGGTATGCTTCCGGCTACCTTTGGAATTACCGGTGTAAACTCTGCGATCGTGGCAACGGTGTGTGGTGTACTGTTCTTTGCACAGACTTTCTCGTTGATGAAATCGGGAGACAGAAAAGCTGCACTGAAAATTATGTTTGGTTCATTCCTGTATTTGCCGATCGTACAGATCGCATACTTACTAGATAAAATTTGATCACGTGAAGAAAGGAGAAGACGGTATGGCATTAGATATTAAAATAGTAGAGGAGGCCAGGAAGCCTCTCGCTATGAACCCCAAGAAATTTGGCTTGTGGCTTTTCATGGCAACCGTGATCATGCTCTTCGGTGCATGGACGAGTGCCTATATAGTTAAGCGTGGCGACATGGGATGGTCGGAGATTGTAGTGCCGAATCTGTTCTGGGTAAATACCGGAATCATTCTGGTGAGCAGTGCCACCATGATCTGGGCAGTACGTGCTGCACGGAAGGACAATCAGGAGAGACTGAAAGTAGCATTGAGTATAACAACGATTCTCGGAATAGCTTTCGTGATCGGTCAGTTTATGGCGTATGGGCAGATGGTTGAGATGAAAGAACATTTTACCGGAGGTCCTGTATCGCATTCTTTTGTATATGTATTAAGCGGAGCACACGCAGTACACTTGGTGAGCGGAGTAGTATTTCTCATCATTGTGCTTGTGTCTGCCTTTCGTCTGAAAGTAGGTTCCAAAAACATGACACAGATAGAAATGTGTGCCACCTATTGGCATTTTTTGGATCTTCTTTGGCTATATTTGTTCGTTTTTCTGCTGTTAAACAAATAATAGAAGAACGACAGTCACACACACATAAACCTTGAACCAGAAAACTTTAAACCTGAAATTTCAAACTAGAATATGGCAAGTACCTCAGTAGCAACAGCTCCAGGACGGAGCGCTTGGGATGGCGGAGCATCACCTATGGGTGCCAGTTACGGTAAACTGATGATGTGGTTCTTTTTGCTGTCGGATGCGTTTACCTTTTCAGCACTCCTTATTACCTATGGCTTGGTGCGTTCTGCTCACCCGGTGTATACAGGTTCTGTACACGATTTTAAATTCTCTCAACACTATTGGCCTATACCTGAAAGAGTATTCGAAGCAGTTCCATTCCTGCATGGAGTAGAAGCTCCGCTGGTGTTCGTAGGTATCATGACTTTCATCCTCATCATGAGTTCGGTAACTATGGTATTGGCAGTGGAAGCAGGTCACCGTATGGATCGTAAAGCCGTTGAGAAATGGATGCTCTGGACAATTCTGGGTGGTATATGTTTCTTGAGCTGCCAGGCTTGGGAGTGGTCACACTTTATTCACGGAAGTGAAGCAGGTAAGGCTGTTGTAGAAGGAACAAAATTCTTTGGAGCAAACCTGGTGCATAATCAATATGGTCCTCCGGACTTTGCAGCATTCTTCTTCTTTATCACAGGTTTCCACGGCTTCCACGTATTCAGTGGCGTGTGTCTGAACTTCCTGATATACTATAACACAGTGATGGGTGTATACGACAGAAGAGGCCATTATGAAATGGTGGAAAAAGTAGGTTTATACTGGCACTTTGTAGACCTCGTATGGGTATTTGTATTTACCTTCTTCTACCTGGTATAATTTAAAAGATAAACGCTAACTGTTAATCGAATAAACATGGCACACGCTGAAGAAACTGTACACATAAATGTAATACCTCCGGATCATGCAAAGATCCGCAAGCTGTGGATCACGGCATTGATACTCCTCGTGATAACGATTTGCGAGTTTATTGTAGCATTTACTATACCACATGAATACAAAGACCTGCGCGTTTGGATATTCATTACCATGACGATCGTGAAAGCCGCTTATATAGTAGGTGAATTCATGCACTTGCGTTATGAAGTGAAAGTATTGATCTGGTCTATTTTGATTCCGATGATCTTCGTAGTGTGGATGCTCGTTGCCTTCCTGTATGAAGGTATGGCAATTTCCAGTGTGCGATAATCTATACTATACGATTTGAAAATATACCAGAGGCTTAGGTGTGAACTTAAGCCTCTTTTATTTGATCACGCACAGCGTGACACCCAACTATGAAAGGCACCAAAGCAGTTTTTCTCTTCCTCGCATTTTTACTTCCCATCTGCATCTTTCTCTTTCTGAAGTTTTTCGGAAAGAACGAATTTGCCGTGCCACCGCTGTTTACCGAAGAGCTGCCGGAGATACTACCTGGATGCCAGCCAGTCACATTGCCCTATCATATACCCGACAGCACATTGGCTTCACTAACATTCGCGAATGATAGCCTGGTGCTGATAAAGTTTGGCAAGCCCGATAAAGAAGCTGCTACGCAACTAAAACGCATTGACGAAGAAGTAGGGCAGGGCCTGCAGTATAAAACCATGGAAGAGACGGAAGCTGGTTTTACAACACAGAAGAAATGTACCTTCCTGCTAAAGGAACCTTTTGATCTCGTTCTGGTTGATAGAAAAGGAACCATCCGTGGTCAATATGTAGCCAACGACCGCGAAGAAGTAGACAGACTGCTGACGGAAGCAGCCATTATTCTGAAAAAATACTAATCGAAATATGGAACAGACACTCAACGTCAATCAACAAAAAGAGCCTTACAAGAAACTGATCATTGCCGTTTCCATTATTATACCGGTAGTGGTGGCTATATTGTTTGGCGTTAAGATTCCGGGATATGATTTATCATTCCTGCCGCCCATCTATGCTACCATCAATGGTATAACAGCTGTACTGCTGGTGATTGCCGTAATTGCTATCAAGAACAGAAAACAGAAGCTGCATGAAACGCTGATGAAAATATGCATGCTGCTCTCGGCTGCCTTCCTGGTGATGTATGTTCTCTATCACATGACCAGCGACTCAACCCCTTTTGGTGGTGAAGGATTTATCCGCTATATCTACTTCTTCATCCTCATCACGCATATACTCTTATCCATTGTTATTATACCCCTGGTGTTGTTTACCTTTTCGCGCGCATGGTTCGGTAACTTTGAACGCCACAGAAGATTGGCTAAATTTGCCTTTCCATTGTGGCTGTATGTAGCCGTAACCGGTGTGATCGTTTACCTGATGATCAGTCCATACTATCAATAGGCAGTATATATAGTTTCATTTACGAAGTCGTGAGATACTAAAACATGTGTGTATGAAAACGAAGATCGTGGCAGTGACAATTGTTTTTTTACTCGGATGCCTGAATAGCGGTTGGGCGCAATGCGCCATGTGCCGTTCGACATTAGAGAATAATTATTCAAACGGACATCCCGGTATAGCAGCCGGCATCAATATGGGTATACTATACCTGCTGGTATTGCCGTATGCGGCTGTTATGATCTTAGGATATCTCTGGTATAAATCAAGTAAAGATGCCCGCAACAAGTTATCTGGAGGCACTGCTGCAGGGTAAATGCCCGAAGTGCCGGCAGGGGCAGATATTCAAATATCCGGCAACAAAGCTGGGAAAGTTCACTATCATGAACGAACGATGCCCGCATTGTGATATACGCCTGGAGCCGGAACCAGGCTTTTACCAGGGATCGATGTATGTGAGTTATGGATTTACCGTGGCGTTCCTGGTAACCATGAGTATATTCTTCTATCTATTTCTTCCCAATCGTTCAGAGTGGCTATATATCGGCATATTCATTGCTATTATGGTATTTCTGATACCCGTTAATTATCGTTACTCGCGTATTTTATACCTGTACTTTTTCGGAGGTATAAAGTATGAGAAAGACCAGGCGTGATCTCTTGAATCACTTTGATTTTTAAGATACCATAACGATATACTGATCGCGGTTCTGTAACTTTAACGATCACCATCGGCTGACAGCATTTTGAAATCGAAGGTAAAACTCATCATTGCGTGTATACTTTTTCTGGTGGCCGGACTGCTCGCTGCATTTTATTCCTATCAGCGACCTTCGCCTCAGGAATTTGTAGTGAAGCTTGCAGAAAGTGTTTCCAAAGAGCTGCGCGTACTGGAAGAGGAAGCCGATGATGTAATGCGTATACTCGGCCGTGATTCAACCAGCAATGGAGCGGGCGACCATGAGTATTCTTTTTTTGTATATAAGAAAGGCGAACTTACCTACTGGACTGATAACAAGTACGTTCCTTCCTACGCATCGGTAGAAGATGCTTTTGTTCTGAAACTGTTAAGAGCCGGTAACAGCGACTACCTGGCGCGCAAGTGGAATTTACCCGGCCAGAAATTTCTTGTGGGCATCATTCCTTTATACAGGCGATATCCCATCACCAATCAGTATCTGCAGGCAGAGTGGAACAGCAATATATTTCCCTCCGGAGATGTTACAATTATGGAGGCCAGCGCAACGGTAGGGATACCGGTTTGTGTGAAAGAGGCTTGTCCTTTCAGAGTAAATGTACATCCGAACGATCTGCTGTTTCCGGAGCGCGCGGCAGCCGCAGTCGTGTTGCTTTCGATAGCGATCATGTTACTCGTGATATGGGTATATAAACAGGCGCTTACGATCCGATATCCGGAAGCAGGATTTGCTATACTCTATATTTTTCTGCTGGTGCTGCGTAATGTTATGATCGATCTCAACTTTCCGGCAGCATTTGTTTCCTCCGATCTTTTCAATCCGCAGATATTTGCTTCATCAACGCTGAATGCTTCGCTGGTAGATCTCGTGCTTAACGAATTCGCTGTGCTATTGCTGTGCTTCTATATATTCCGACACTACTTTCAAAGCAGGGGCGTGCTGTGGCTTATTCATCATCGGTATTGGTCATGGCCAGCGTCAGTGGTATGTGGTATATGTGTATTGTTTGCGGCACTGTTCCCGTTTGTGGTAATACAAACGCTGGCGAATAACTCCGTTATAATATTGGATATTTCGCAGTCGCTGGTGGTAGACAAACTTCGTATAGCTGCCTTGCTGGCTATTGTTATAGCGGGGATCTGTTCCTTCCTGTTTGCACATGCCTTTATGCGATTACTGGTGGTCAGTAATAACCGCTGGAAGATCATGTTGTCTTTTGCTATTGCGATCTTGTTATTTATAGCGATCAACGAGTTTACCGGGCAAGAGTATATATCATCGCTGTTGATGGCCGTGGTATATTTCATGGTGGTATATCTGCTGGGGTTGTATGGAAGTTTAAAACGTCTCGGCTTTGCTACGTTTGCCTACCTGTTTATAGCTTTGTTCTTTCTCGCGGCCAACGGAGCGTATTCGTTGCAATACTTTACACATCAGAAAAAGATTGAAAGCCAGTTCCGCTTTGCGCGAAACTTCCTCATCGATCGCGATGACTTTGGAGAATACCTGCTATCGGAAACCGCCACGAACATCTCACGCGATGTATTTATTCAGAAACGTCTTACCAGTATATTTCTGAGCTACGATGCTATACGCCAGAAGATACGACAGGTATTTCTTCCGGCATATTTCAATAAGTATGATGTAGATATATTCCTGTTTAATGCTGCCGGCCAACCACTGGACGATCTCACCGCCACTACATTTTCAGAGTTGATAGCACGCTACGATCGTGAAGCCTATCGCACAAAATACGACAATGTATACTTTATCAATAACCCGGTAGGAGACGTATCGCAGCAATATTTGGTTCGTGTTCCTATTCATAAACAAGGTGCAACTGCCGGTCATGTTGTGTTACAGCTTTCGCTGAAGAAAATTATACCCGAAAATGTATACCCGGAATTGCTGGTGGATAATCGATTCAAACAATTTTCGCGTTCGCAGGATTTCAGTTATGCAGTATTCGCGAATAACAAAATTCAATACAGTGCCGGTGATTTCAATTACGATCAGTTATTTGATACCGGCTTGCTGGGCGAAATATCGATTCATACAACAGGCAAAGTATTCAGTGGGTATGATCATATAGCCGTAGAAGATGAGAGCGGTCGCGTAGCAGTAGTATCATCACAGCGCTCTTCGGTAACATTCCGGCTGGCAAGCTTTTCGTTTCTGATGGTAACGGGGCTTATGATTATTCTGGCGCTGATACTCGGGCAGGGTGTTGTAAACTATATACGGGGCGATAAACTATATTTCACGGCTCGCATTCAGTTGCTGCTTAACCTGTCATTCTTTCTTCCGCTGATCATTGTAAGCTTTGTTACACTGCAATTGATCGGACGTTCATCGCAGAACCAGTTAAATGAAGAATACCTGCGGAAGGCTCGCACGATAGGAGAGCAGATCTCCGGAAGACTCAGCGATGTTTCCGGTTCAGGGGCCGACTATATAACGAGTCTTTTTGAAGCGCAGATAAACAACCTGGCCAAACTCGACAACCTCGATATCAATGTATATAATGCCCGGGGTGTATTGATCGCTACCAGTCAGCCAATGATTGAAGAACACGCGTTACTCTCAGACTATATTAATCCGCATGCTTATAAAAATATAAAGACCGGTGAGCATCTTTTTATCGATACAGAACAGGTTGGCAAGCTGCAATACTTCGTAGCCTATACGGTGTTGAAATCACCTGTGAGTGGCGAGACCATGGGTATATTGGGTATACCATTCTTTCGCTCGGGGGCGTCACTGGAAAGTGTGCAGATCACGATCTTCACCAACATTGTGAATATATTTACCCTCATCTTTATAGCGCTGGTGGTACTTGCGTATTTTGTTTCGAAGTGGCTTACGTTTCCACTGGAATTTATTACACAATCGCTGCGAAGAACATCGCTTACTAAAACCAATCAGCCGTTGGTATGGAAGTCGGATGATGAAATCGGGTTGATGGTGAAAGAGTATAACCAGATGCTCTATAATTTAGGGGAGAGTAAAGCAGAGCTTGAACAGAACCAGCGTGAACGCACGTGGCGCGAAGTAGCGCAGCAGGTAGCACACGAGATCAAGAATCCGCTTACACCGATGAAGCTCACACTGCAACAACTGGAGCGCACTATACAATCCGGTAACAATGTACCGGAGAAAGCAGCGAAGGCGGTATCATCACTACTAACACAAGTAGATACGCTGAATGATATAGCATCATCCTTCAGTTCATTTGCCAAAATGCCGGAGCCGGTTATTCAATCAGTAGAGTTGGTAAGTTTACTCAAGCGTATAGTAGATCTGCACAGTCATACAGGCGAAATCAATTTTCGGCAACCACTCAAAGAGCTATATGTATTAGGCGATGAGCAACTTTTGGGAAGAACATTCTCTAATATTATACTCAACGGCTTTCAGGCGGCACGTCCCGGAGAAGCAGCCGTAGTAAATATAACTTTACAACGTAAAGATCAGTTGGCACTCATTTCTTTTCAGGATACCGGTAAAGGTATAGAACCCGAAGTTGCAGAACGTATATTCTTCCCGCATTTCACCACTAAAAAATCGGGCTCAGGTCTTGGGCTTGCTATAGCGCGACAAGCCATCGAACACATGCAGGGTCGCATCTGGTTTGAAACACAGGTGGGTAAAGGCACGACCTTCTTTATCGAGATTCGTGTGCGCGATAATCATTCGAAGTAACGATCACATTCTTTAATCAGGTCAGTTGTGTAACCTTTTGTAAAAGGCCCGGTACACCCTGTGCAACCTTTGGCTATTTCAGTGGTCTTATATTCAAACTGCTAGCGCATGATCAAAAATTATCTCCTCATCGCCATCCGGAATATATTTCGGAACAAGCTCTTCTCAACAGTCAATATCCTCGGCCTTGCTTTTGGTATTGGCAGTGCACTGATCATTTTTCTCTGGGTAAATGATGAACTGAGCGTTGACAAATTTCACGCGAACGGTGATCGTTTATACAGGGTAATGGAGAACCAGACATACTCCGATGGAAAGATGTATACCTTCTCATCCACACCCGGCCCGATGGCGCCTTTTATCAAAGATAAATTTCCGGAGATAGAGAAGGCCACGCGGTGGAGTTGGCAGATGACGCAGTTGTTTCAATACCAGGATAAATCTTTTTACGATGAAGGTTTTTATGTTGACCAGGATTTTATAGAAATGTTTTCATTCCAATTTGTAGCGGGCGATGTGAAGACTGCACTCAAGGAAAAGAACTCGATCGTGATCAGTGAGAAGATGGCAAAGAAATATTTTGACAATGCTGATCCTATCGGAAAAATACTTACACTCAATACAAAGACTGCTTTTACGGTAACAGGTGTTGTAAAAGATCTTGCTAAAAATTCATCGATACAATTTCAATACCTGATACCTTTCCAGGTATTTTTTGATGATAACAAAAGCTGGCTCGATCAATGGGGCAATAATAACATCCGCACATTTCTATTGCTGGCGCAAGGCACCGATGCTGAAGCGTTTGGTAAAAAACTCAGAGGCGAGATCAAAGAGCATGAGAAAGAAACGAATGTAGAATTATTTATTCAGCCGTATCGCGAAGCATACCTGTATAATGATTTTGAAAATGGTGTGCAGTCGGGCGGACGAATTGAGTTTGTGCGCATCTTCTTTATAGTAGCTGTATTTGTATTGGTGATCGCCTGTATCAACTTCATGAATCTATCAACGGCACAGGCAACGAAACGTGCTAAAGAGGTAGGGTTGCGCAAAGTAATCGGGGCAGTACCCGGTCAGTTGTTCCGGCAGTTTATGGGCGAGTCGTTTATAACGGTATGTGTATCCGCCACCATTGCTATGCTGTTGGTATATCTGCTTCTGCCGGTGTTCAACGAGATCATTGGGAAATCGCTCAGTTTAAATCTGCTGGATATAAAAACGTTACTCATCTTCGTTGCCATCATTGTGTCCACCGCATTTATAGCAGGAAGTTACCCGGCATTATTTATATCCGAGTTCAAGCCTGTGCAGGTATTGAAAGGACAATTAAAGAGTGGCAGCCGCGCAGCGTTCTTTCGCAAAGGACTGGTGATTGTTCAGTTTACATTTTCGATTTTCCTCATCATTAGTACTGTAGTCGTATTTCGCCAGATGAATTTTATGGAGAACCGGGATGTAGGTTTTGAACGTGCCAATCTTTTCTCCGTGTGGCTGGAAGGAGATATACCCAAAAAGTATGAAACATTCCGCACGCGCCTGATGAGCGAGCAAGGTATAGAAGCCGTTACAGCGTCCAGTCAATTACCGATTGATGTAGGGAACTCTACTTCCAATCTACAATGGGAAGGTAAAGATGAGAACGAGCGTATATTGTTCTCGAACATGGATGTCGACTACGAGTTTATTCAAACCATGCGCATGCAAATGGCCGAAGGACGTCCGTTCGATCGCAGTCTCGTTACGGATACCAACAACTATATTGTAAATGAAAAAGCAGCAGCCAAGTTTGGTTTCAAGAATGGTACTGCCGGGCAAGACCTCACCATGTGGGAGAAGAAAGGAAAGATTGTAGGCGTAGTAAAGGATTTTAATTTTGGTTCGCTGCACAGTGAAATAGAACCACTCGTTATGCGCGTAAACGGTGGCTGGCGTAATTGTTTATTGGTGCGTACCAAGCCGAATGAAACAGAAGCTGCTATACGCTCCGTTGAAAAGCTCTGGAAAGAATATGCACCGGCTTATCCGTTCAAATATACTTTCCTCAACCAGGACTGGGAGGAGTTTTATAAAGCTGAAGGCCAGCGCGGCAAAGTATTCAACACACTGGCTATACTTTCTATTTTTATTTCTTGTCTCGGATTATTCGGTCTCTCAGCGTTCTCGGCAGAGCGCAGAACTAAAGAGCTCGGCATACGCAAGGCAATGGGTGCCACCGTACCCGGACTGGTACAACTGATGAGCCGCGAATTTGCTATGCTGGTATTGATCGCTGCATGTATAGGCTGTCCGTTGGGGTGGTATTTTATGGATCAGTGGCTGGAAGGCTATGCCTATCATGTGGAGGTGGGATATATTACATTGATAGCCGCAGCTGTAATCTGTCTGCTGATCTCAATGTTTACCATTTCGTATCACTCTATAAAAGTGGCTGCTACCAATCCGATCAAGAGTCTGCGCTACGAATAGTATTACCGTATAAAACAAAAGCATCTCTGAATGTGAGCCGGGTTCTTCCGGCTATTCAGAGATGCTTCTTATTTTCTGTCTATACTATATCTCTGGCAGGAGAGGAATATAGTAATTATTCTTACGCGTAGAGTGCTTCTTTTTGCTCCGCTACTTTATCACTCTCGATATACTCATCGTACGTCATCAGCTTATCGATGTAACCGTTTGGAGTGATTTCGATAATACGGGTGGCTACCGTCTGCGTAAACTCGTGATCGTGCGAAGTAAACAATATAGTGCCCGGGAACTCTTTCAGAGCGTTGTTGAACGCAGTGATCGATTCTAGGTCGAGGTGGTTGGTTGGCTCATCGAGCATCAGCACGTTGGCACCGGCCAGCATCATGCGCGAGATCATGCAGCGCATTTTTTCTCCTCCTGAAAGTACATTGCACTTCTTGAATACTTCTTCGCCTGAGAATAACATTTTGCCGAGGAAGCCGCGGATATATACTTCATCCTTGTTTTCTTCTTCTGCAAACTGACGAAGCCAGTCAATCAGGTTATCGTTCGATTGGAAGTACTGCTCGTTGTTGTTCGGCAGGTAAGCAGTAGTGATGGTTTGCCCGAATTTAAACTCACCAGCGTCAGGTTTCAGTTCGCCCGCCAGTATCTGGAACAGTGATGATATAGCAAGACTCTCTTTGCTAAGTATAGCGATCTTATCGCCTTTGTTTACATAGAAGTCAAGGTTCTTGAACAGCGGAGTACCGTTGAGTGAATAACTCAGGTTCTCCACTTGCAATATCTGGTCGCCCGCAGTGCGTTTCTGCTGATAAATAATAGCAGGATAACGGCGGGTAGAGGGTTGTATATCATCTACGTTGATCTTCTCCAGTAATTTTCTGCGACTCGTAGCCTGTCTTGATTTGGAAGCGTTGGCACTGAAGCGCGCAATAAACTCTTGCAGTTCTTTCTTCTTCTCTTCTGCTTTCTTATTGGCAGATGAACGTTGCTGTAATGCCAGCTGACTGGACTGATACCAGAAGGTATAGTTACCGGTATATAATTTAATAGCGCTGAAGTCTATATCTACAATGTGAGTACATACCGTATCGAGGAAGTGACGATCGTGCGATACAACGATCACAGTATTCTTGAACTCCAGCAGAAAATCTTCCAGCCACGTAATCGTGTTAATGTCAAGGTCGTTGGTAGGCTCATCGAGGATGAGTATATCCGGGTTCCCGAAGAGTGCTTGCGCCAGGAGCACGCGTACTTTCTGGTTACCGCTCAATTCCTTCAGTAACTTGTAATGGTCGTCTTCCACAATGCCCAAACCGCTTAACAGTGCTGCTGCATCCGACTGAGCATTCCATCCATCCATCTCGGCAAATTCAGCTTCGAGCTCAGAAGCGCGAACGCCATCTTCCTCCGAAAAATCAGGCTTGGCATATATAGCATCCTTCTCCTGCATAATGCTCCACAGTTTGCTGTGGCCCATCATTACCGTATCCAGCACCGAAGTTTCATCGTATGCGTGGTGATTCTGGCGAAGCACGGCCATCCGTTTACCGGGCTCCATGCTGATGTTTCCGCGGGTAGGATCGATATCTCCGGCCAGAATTTTCAAAAACGTGGATTTACCGGCACCATTGGCACCAATAACTCCGTAACAATTACCGGAGGTGAATTTGATATTCACTTCATCGAAAAGCACACGCTTTCCGAACTGGAGTGATATGTTATTTGCTGCAATCATGTTGTTGAGGACAAATCAAGCTGCAAAGATAAGGAAAAGACTGATGCGCCCCGGAGAAGATCGATCAGGGGCGGATTAATTTTGCTGCAATCGAAATAACCGGGATTAGCTGAAAGCTTAACGTTGAAAGCCGAAAGAAAATGTACGTCTCTTCAAGCTTTCCACTTTCTGCTTTAGGCATCTATTCAGTGCCGGTATCCTTTCTTCTCCTCGGTTTTTCCTTTCAGCAGTGCATCAATATCGTCATCGCCTCGCAGGTAGTTCATTTGAGAGACGATCCAGGTGGCGCGCCTTTCCATATAGGGCGATGGAGGATTTACTTTATACTTCTTGGGGTTCGGTAAATTTGCCGCGATCAGTGCAGCCTCGCGCTGTGTGAGTTTGCGTGCAGGTTTTTTAAAATAGTAATGAGAGGCAGCTTCAATACCAAATACACCACGACCCATTTCAGAAACATTCAGATATACTTCCAGTATCCGCTTCTTGCCCCAGATTTTTTCAATCATGAAAGTAAAATAGGCCTCAAGTCCTTTGCGTGTCCAGCTGCGACCCTGCCACAGAAAAACATTTTTGGCGACCTGCTGGCTGATCGTAGATCCTCCACGAATAGCAGAAGCTTTTTTACGATCGTTATACTTAATCGCTTTCTCTATACTCTTCCAATCAAAACCGTTGTGTACCGGAAACAACTGGTCTTCTGATGACATCACCGCCAACGGAGCGTTGGGCGACATTTCTTTCCATGCTATATAGTCACGCTTCAATCCATAGCCCGAGCCCCAGCTTACCAGTTGTGTGATGGTGATAGGAGGGTCTACCCACTTTAATAAAATAATATATACCAGTTGTGCGAGAAAGAGTATTACAAATATCTTCTTTAGTTTATGTCCGATCTTCTTCCAATTCATACTTGCTCTACGCCCCTAAATATATACGGCCCGGAGAAATATAGTATATCTGCTCCAGGCCATACATATACAAAATTATAGTGTGTAACGTGTCTGTTAATTCAATTCTTTCAAAGCTGCTTCCAATTCTGTCTGAAGTTCAGGTTGTGGAAGCGTGCCTTTCAAACCAGTCACCAAAAAGTTGGGTACTTTCTCTGATCGTGAAATTTTACTTTTGATCTCGCTGATCATTTCAAGTGCGTTGGTCTTGCCATCGAAGTCGGCCATGCCTTTTACTTTCTCTTCCAGCGCATCCCACGAGTTGATCTTTTTCACTTGCTCCACGCGTGTAGTCGCTGCCTGTGTGTGCTCAGCGGTTCTGCCAACAATGCAGGCATTGTACTCATCAATGATCTGGAGTAATTCTTTTTTACCATATGTACCTTCATCAATGCGTGTTGATACCGAGGCGCAATCATCGAAGAAGCGCGTCATCATTTTTTTGAAACTCAGGTTCGGTACTTCTGTTCCTTCGCCATCGCGCTTCAGCAGGAAGCGGCCATCGTACGAAGTCTGGTTCTCTTGCTGAAATGCAAAGAGTGAAACATAACCTTCTTTGAGAAGCTTCATGAAAGAATATCCGTTCGGACCTTTTACCGGTTGATATTTTTCTCCTTTCAGGGAAAATCTTTTTACCTGGAAGATGGGAATGATCTCTTTCTTTTTATCGGCCTTTGTTACCTGTACTTTTTTATCCGGACCGAAGACGAGTTGTTTTACCGTACCGGTAATAGAGTCGCCCTTGGTGGTGATAACATAATCCTGTGCAGATACACATTGATAGGCCAGCATCAGAATCAGGAATAAAAGAATGTGAATGATACCAAAAGTTTTCATAGGTTGTTTATGGCTACTGAAAATGAGTTACGGTGCTATACCTGGCGTGTGCAGTGAGCGTGTGGTTTAGGTTGCAGGGGGCTGTCAACTCGAAATATAAAAGGAATTTATGAATACCAGGTTTAACTTTTGGATTTCATACGGTTTGCATCCTTCAATGCTTTATTAATGATCCACTCAAGTTGCCCGTTGGTGCTGCGAAACTCATCGCCAGCCCACTTCTCCACTGCTTTTAAAACTTCAGGATCAAGCCTCAGAACAAAAGGTTTTTTTTGCGCCATGCTACTCGTTTGATTGATTTTCGAACAGACGCCTGATTGCCCTATCGAATGCTTCCGGATTTTGTGTGCCGATCAGCAACTTCCGGTTCCCCGAAAGTACAAACCGGATATATACCGACCCCTTGATGATCATGCTGCGCGAATTTCTGAAAAGATTTCGGTGATAGCCAATACCACCGGTTTCTACAATATTCTTTTTCCGATGTATCTCGTACGATACAATTTCTCCTTTCACAATTACGCGCCAGGTATACCGGTTGGGAAAGAAACGATAATGTATACCTTCGGTATCGATATATACCTCCAGTTTTACCGAGTATAGCATCCACGCGACCAGGCACCAGCAGAGCAATGTAAAGAAGAATAATCCCAGAAGGGTGGCATCATTCATAGGCCGGTCGCCCCACGGATGCCGAAGCACCAGTTGCTGATATATACCGCTGCCAATAGGTATAAATGTTACCAGCGTGAAGGGTATAAAGATATACCAGATCCACCGGCTTTCGCGGAACATCTGCACTTCTTCAAAATGTCTGCGCACGTGTGCCATACTACAGGCTATAGGTATAGATCAATGATTGAGTGTGCCGGTATTTACCACCGGGCTAACATCTTTCTCTGCACAAAGTACCACCATCAGGTTACTCACCATCGCGGCCTTGCGTTCTTCATCCAATTCTACGATCTGTTGTTTAGAGAGGTGCTCCAGCGCCATTTGCACCATGCTCACAGCACCTTCTACAATTTTAAAGCGGGCAGATACTACAGCAGCAGCTTGTTGTCTGCGTAGCATAGCACCGGCAATTTCTGGCGCATACGCCAATGAACCGATGCGCGCTTCCACTACCTGTATACCGGCAATGTCGAGACGGTTGCGCAGGTTTTCTTCCAATGCGTGGTTTACTTCATCGTTGCCCGAGCGTAACGTGATCTCCTGCTCATTATCAAAATTATCGTAGGCATATTGACCGGCTAATCTTCGTACGGCTGCATCGCTCTGAAGTTTTACGAACGACTCATAATTATCTACTTCAAAATTAGCTTTGAAGGTATCGTGTACCTGCCATACAAGTATAACACTGATCTGTATCGGGTTACCGATTTTATCATTCACTTTGATCTTGTCGCTGTCGAAGTTTCGCGCGCGAAGCGATACTGATTTCTTGCTGAAGAAAGGATTAGCCCAATGAAAACCATTTGTCTTTACGGTGCCTTTATACTCTCCGAAGAGTACCAGCACCATAGAGCTGTTGGGGTTGAGAAAAAAGAAACCGGGCGTAATAAATAAGAATGCTACAATGAAAAGTATAGCAACTGCACTGCTCTGTGCCATGGCCACCATACCAAATATGACTACCAAGATTGCTACGACCAGCATCAGATATCCTGACACCGGGTTGAAGTCCTTTTCTTTTTTCATAAGGGTGATATTAAAATGATATCATAAAGATATTGAATTGATTTTTATAACGCAAATGCTCTGGATAGGTTGGCCGTTGCAAAAGAATTTTTCTTGGATTTACTTAGCGCCCTGAAAACCGCTGTATGGTAAATTATAACCCCAAAACCTGGATAGCTCTCATTCTGCATTCGTATAGCCGCCATGTATTAAAGACTATGTTACCAGCCATTCTGGTAATGGCGATCTTTACCGGAGTTTCATGCTATATTATTCTCGATTATTTTGAGTTGAAGCCTTCCGAGTTTCCGGGCACCACTACGGTGCACTCTTTACTAGGTATAGTGCTGGGTTTATTTCTTGTGTTTCGTACAAACTCTGCGTACGATCGCTGGTGGGAGGGAAGAAGACAATGGGGCGGAGTAGTGAACAGCTCGCGCAACCTCGCGTTGAAACTGAATGCATACCTGAGTGCCGATAATCAGGAAGATCGTGCTTGGTTCGCGCGAATGATCCCCAACTTTGTGTTTGCCATGAAAGAACATCTGCGCGCAGGAGTAAAGATCGGAGAGCTGGATGTAAATGAAGCGGAAGCCAGTGCGTTAGAAAAAGTAGAACACAAGCCTAACAAGATCTCGGCTATGCTCTATAGTAAAGTAAATCAGTTGTATAAAGCCAATGTTCTTACGGGCGATCAACTCATCAACCTCGATAAAGAATTGAAAGATCTCATTGATCTGATAGGAGCCTGCGAGCGCATCAAGAATACACCTATACCATATTCGTATTCGATGTTTATCAAGAAATTTATATTCATCTATATCGTTACGCTGCCGTTCGGGTTTGTAATAACCTTCGAATACTTTACCATACCCACCGTTATGCTGGTGTCGTATGTATTATTAAGTGTAGAGTTGATTGCAGAAGAGATCGAAGACCCCTTCGGCAAAGACATTAACGATCTGCCTACAGATGAACTGGCCAAGCGTATTAAAAAGAATATACACGAGATTATGCGTTAGTTATTAGCGCATAATGCTTCTTTAAAGTATGGTGCTGATGATAAAGTAAATAATGATCATCAGGATGAGCGAGGCATACATGATGAGGTCAACCCGCACATAGGGTTTATACTGTTGATATAATTCTTTGATTCTTTTGAACATAGTGTAATCTCCCCGGATACAATTTGCCTGCAGGTGTCGCAAAGTTATTAACAATAATTTTTCATGCGCACGGCAACAAATATTTTCTTTTCCCGTGCTAGTAAGCTTCCCCTGCATTGCCATCACACATTGGCGCTGTGTGACCATCGAATATTTTTTTGAATGAGATAGGGGGTAATCATTACCTGATTGTCTTGAACGCGAATGACACAAACCCCTTACTATACAATGATTCGATTTTTGATTGTTACAACAATGTTAGTCTTGGCAAACTTCATAGCCCGATCGCAGGACAAAGTTACCCTGAATGGTTACGTGAAAGATGCAGACAATGGAGAGGAGCTAATCGGTGTAACGGTATACATACCGGAACTAAAAGCAGGTACTGCAACCAATGCCTACGGATTTTATTCGATCACCGTACCAAAAGGTACGTATGAGATACAGTATAGTTTTATAGGCTATACCATTCAAAGTGCAACAGTAGAACTGAAGTCAGACGTTACCAGAAATATAGAGTTGGCTGGTGAAGCGCAGATCATCAATGAAGTGGAGATCTCTGAAAAACCACTGGACGATAATGTTGTAGCGGTGCAGATGAGTAAAAATACACTCAACATCAGCCAGGTTAAAAAATTACCAACCCTCTTTGGAGAAGTAGATATCATTAAAAATGTGCAGATGCTTCCCGGTGTTATCTCGGCAGGCGAAGGTACCTCTGCATTCTTTGTGCGCGGTGGTGGTGGTGATCAGAACCTGATTCTGATAGACGAGGCTCCTATATATGATGCTTCTCACCTCGGTGGTATGGTTTCCGTTTTCAATGCCGATGTTATAAAAGAATCCGAACTATATAAAGGTGGTATACCTTCACGCTTCGGTGGTCGCTTGTCATCTATACTGGAAGTGCGCACCATTGATGGTAACAATAAACGCTTTGGCGTTACAGCCGGTATAGGATCCATGGCAAGTCGTGTAATGATCGAAGCACCTATCAAAAAAGAAAAGAGTTCATTTGTACTGTCGGGGCGCACATCCAACCTCGGCATGTATCTGAAAGCTGCCAACACCGATAACAGTATAAATTTCTACGACCTCAACGGTAAAGTAAACTGGCGCGCCAATAACAAGAACCGCTTCTTTTTATCAGCCTATACCGGTCGCGATAAAATATCTTTCTCGGGTGGCGATATAGGTTTTGGCTGGGGTAACTCTACCGGTACATTCCGTTGGAATCACCTCTTTAATGAAAGACTTTTCTCGAACACTACACTGATCGCGAGCAACTTTGATTACTCGTTCGAGATCAAAGACCCGGTGCAAGGCTTCAAATGGACTTCCAGTTTACAGGAGGTAAGTTTGAAGAACGACCTGACTTATTTTATCAATGTAGATAACGAACTCACTTTCGGCTATCATCTTTCCGGAAGACGGTTCTCTCCGGCCACGATTGATCCTAACTCAGACGAATCCATCTTTACACGTACGGTGTTTGACAAAATGTATGCGCTTGATCACGGACTATATATCAGCAATCAACGCCGTATATCCGATGCACTTACGGTAGATTTGGGCGTGCGTCTGTCGATCTTCCAGAACATGGGACCCGGCAAAGTATATCTCTACGAAGACCCGAAAGACAACGCAGACCCTACACGCACAGATTCGTTGCAGTATAAGAGCTGGGAGTCTATCAAGAACTATATAAACTTCGAACCACGACTGGGTGTACGCTATGCGCTCACCGAAACACAATCACTAAAGTTCTCTTACAATCGCATGGTACAGAACACACACCTTATTGCGGCTGGTACCGTGCCGCTGCCTTTCAACACATGGAGTCCGAGCGGATATTACCTGAAACCTCAACTGGCCGACCAGGTTGCGTTGGGATATTTTCAGAACCTGAAGAACAATATGTATGAAGCTTCTGCCGAGATATACTATAAGAACTCGCAGCATGTAACCGACTTTGCCGATAACGCAGAGATACAGTTGAACAAAAACCTGACAACCGAATATCGGCAGGGGCGTGCGTGGGCGTATGGTGCCGAGTTTATGGTAAATAAAAAAGAAGGTCGCCTTACGGGTATGGTAAGCTATACGTGGTCGAAAGCACAGCGCAAGATCGATGGTGTAAACGGTGGCCGCACGTATGCTGCCAATTACGATCGCAGAAATGTAGTAAACATCAATGCCGCGTATGAGTTGAACGACAAGTGGACGTTTGGCGGATCGTTTACCTATAGCACGGGTCGCCCTACAACGGTGCCTTCCGGTAAATATGAATATGGCACCTATCATCCCGATGTAGTTACTGAACGCAACGGTTATCGCTTGCCGGCCTTTCATCGCCTCGATCTTTCCGCAACGCTTAACCCGCGCAAGAACCTGAACCGGAAGTGGAAAGGACAATGGGTATTCTCGATCTACAATGTATATAGTCGCAAGAATGCCTTTACCATCTATACCCGTACCAAGCAAGACAGTGATGGCAACGTGATTGGCGATGGCACCGAGAAAGAAGCCCGCATGGTATATCTCTTCCCGTTCATGCCATCGGTAACCTATAACATTAAATTCTGATCATCATGCGAAGTACATTCTTAACAACACTATATACTCAACGATCTGTGCGCGCTATGTATACTTCACTGAAATCAACCCCCCGTGTGTTGCTCTTCTTATTGCTGGTAGTATTGGTTACTGCCTGCGAAGAAACCGTAGTGCTGAAGCTGGATAACAACGCTCCGCGCGTTGTTATAGAAGGGCAGGTAACAAACCATGCATCGTATCAATATGTAAAAGTTTCCAAGTCGGCCAGCTTTTATACCAGCGGGAAAACACCGCGTATTACCGATGCAACCGTAACGATAGCAGACGATCAGGGTAACACGATAAACTTTGTACACAACCCGCGCAACCATGCCGACTCTGTTGGATACTATCTGCCGCAGCCGTCATTTATAGGGGTGGTAGGCCGCACCTATACTCTTACGGTTGTGGCGGAAGGACAAACCTATACGGCACAGGATAAACTGAATCCGATTACCACCATCGAAAAACTGGAGTATCGTATTGATGAAGATGAAGAAGCTGATCCGGAAGATCCGGGAAGGTTCTATGAAGTGCTGATGTATGTAAAGGAACCGAAGGAGACAAGAGATTATTATCTTTTCAAAACCTTCCGTAACGATTCGTTAACACTCGATAGTGATACCGATATATACTATGCGGATGATGAGCTGGTGGGAGAGAATATAGATGGTTTTCCGTTGCCGGTATTCTTTAGCATGAACGATAAGGCAAGAGCCGAAGTGTTCAGTCTCTCGCGCGAGGCCTATATCTTTTACCGCGACCTCGATAAGCTGCTGAACAATGACGGAGGTATGTTTGATCAACCCGCAGCGGAGCCGCGTACCAATTTATCGAACGGAGCGTTAGGGCTTTTTCAGGCCAGCGCAGTTACGAGCAGCGAGATACGTGTGGGCGAGTAACTTTGATCATAATTAGGACGCAATAGTTTGCTTTTCACAAAAGGGAGTTTCATATTTCATCAGGTAAATTATTTTCCGGATGAAAAGAATACTTCCTTTTGTGTTAATCCTGTTCTCAGTTGTTGCCTCTGCACAAACCACCGTTCTGGAAAATAACCCCACGAGCCTCCGCTGGTACCAGGTAAATACACCACATTTCCGGGTATTATTTCCAAAAGGATTTGAAGAGCAGGCACAGCGCATGGCCAATACGTTGGAGTATATTCACGACCCCGAAGCGAAGTCACTGGGCACACGCCCGCGTAAGATCTCGGTAATTCTGCAGAACCAGTCGTCTCTGTCAAATGCCTTTGTGTCTATTTTACCACGCAGGTCGGAGTTCTATACCATGCCTCCGCAAGACTATAATTTTATTGGTACGAACGACTGGCTTAACATGCTGGCTTCGCATGAGTACCGACACATCGTACAATATCAACATGCTACCCGTGGATTCAACAGGTTATTCTATTATCTCTTTGGTACACCTACACTGGCAGGCATGGCGCAGGCCGCAGCACCTCAATGGTTTTGGGAAGGTGATGCCGTTGTAACAGAGACGGCATTTACCCACAGTGGCCGCGGTAAAATTCCCAACTTCAACCTGATCTTCCGCACCAATATACTGGAAGGCCGCACCTTCAACTATCACAAGCAATACCTGCGTTCGTATAAACATAATATACCTAATCATTATGTGCTGGGCTATAACATGGTGAGTTACCTGCGCAGAAAAACGAACGATCCGGAGATATGGGGAAAGATCACAGCGCGTTCGTGGAGCGTTCCCTTTATACCCTTTGCCTTCTCTAATGCTATCCATAACAAAACCGATATGTATGTTACCGGGTTGTATAGAGACATGGCGGCTACGTTGCGCAGCGAGTGGCAGAAGGAGATCGATCAGTTAAAGCTTACTTCGTTCGATCGGGTAAATATTCGCAGGAGCTCGGCCTATACCGATTACTCCTATCCGCAGCCGCAGGATGATGGCAGTATACTGGTAATGAAATCAGGTATAGGAGACATTGAACAGTTTGTGTTGTTAAAAGACGGACAAGAGAAAAAAGTCTTTACTCCCGGTTTCATCAACGATGCGGGTATGCTTTCCTCTGCCTATACTTCCGTGATCTGGAATGAATACGGTTATGATCCGCGGTGGCTGGTAAAGAACTTTTCACTCATTAAAATATACGATTACAAAACGAAGCAGAAACGCGTGATCGGTGGTAAGCATGAACGCTACGGCAGTGCTGCACTCTCACCAAAAGGCGATCGTATTGTTACCGTTCGTTCTGATAACAGCTATCAAAACACGTTGCTTATACTCGAACTCTTTTCCGGCAAAGTGCTGAAAGAGTTTGATAACCCCGACAATAATTTTTACTCCATGCCCCGCTGGTCGGATGATGGCAGCTATATTATCGTATTAAAATCTTCCGGCAAGGGTAAAACCATTACGATGATTAATGTGGAGACTGGTGAGGCGACTGATCTTTTCCCGGCATCGTACGAAAACTTTGGTCACCCGGTGCTATATGGTAAATATGTATTCTTCAATTCGCCCGCCAGCGGTATCGATAATATATATGCTGTTGACCTCGAGAGCCGGCAGCGCTACCAGGTTACTACCAGCCGGCTGGGCGCGTATAACCCTTCCGTTACAAAAGATGGCAAGACTATATACTATAACGACCAGACACGCGATGGCCTGGATGTAGTAAAGATACCGTTCGATCCGGCCGCGTGGCAACCGGTAAATAATGTTGTGGTGGATGATACCGAATATAAACACCTGGTAGAGCAGGAGGGAAGACCTTTGCTCTTTGATAGTATACCGCAGCAGACTTTACCGGTAAAGAGATATTCAAAGCTGAAAGGCATCATTAACCCCTATAGCTGGGGAACCTTCCTGGAGACAAGCCTTACGCGTGCCGATTTTGGTGTGACTTCGCGCGATATACTCAGCACAACGACTATTACCGCAGGCTATACCTACGATATAAATGAGCGTGATGGCTTCTGGCGAGCCGGTGTAAGTTACCAGGGATTGTTTCCCATCGTTGATGTGAATGTTACGAAAGGAAGTCGTTCTTCAACAGAAGATGCATTGCAATACTATAGAGTTGTTGGGAAAGACACTGCGCTGGTAACACAGAAGCCTAAATTTCAGTGGGACGAAGAGAATGTAGAGGCAGGTCTGCGTATTCCATTGGTCACAACAAGTTCACGATTTTACGGAGCGGTAAATATAGGCAACTATATAGGGTATACATCGGTAACCAATTTCAGGAATAATATAGATGGTGGAGGGAGATTGTTTCCGAGCAACTATCCGCAATACTTTTTCCGCGATTACCTGGATCATGGCAACCTGGTATATAATCACTTCAGCTTGTCGGCACAGCGCCTGATGAAGCGGAGCAGGCGCGACATCAACAGTAAATGGGGACAGGCATTTTTTATGCATGTACTCAACACGCCCTATGGTGGCGATTACTCCGGAAAGCAATTTTCATTTTATGGTACCGGATACTTCCCCGGTCTTTTCAAACATCACTCACTGTATGGCTACTGGGCGTATCAGTTTTCCGATATAGGTTCGGTAAATCTCAATACCGGTGAAGGGTTGAATAATTATACTTTCAGAAACTGGGTGCCATTGCCGCGCGGACATTCTATTTCAAGATTCCGGAATTTCTATTCGATGGCCGGTAATTATACTTTTCCGTTGTGGTACCCGGATATAGCCTTGGGACCGCTGTTAAATATTCAGCGCGTGCGTGCCAACCTGTTCTTCGATTACGGGTATGGCTCTACGGCATTCCCTACACGCGTGATAAGCCAGGAATATGTTTCAACGGGAACGGAAGTAAAGTTCGATATCAATGTGATGCGCTTTCTTCCGCAGATCGATATAGGTTTCCGTTATTCCTATGGTATCCGACCGTCTGTCACCAAGTTCGAACTGCTGATAGGTACATTTAATTTTTAGGATTCAAAAAATCCTTGAAAATCGCCTTTTATACCC
>NZ_DATCSD010000117.1:0-11100 GCF_036568665.1 Ohtaekwangia sp.
TCGAAGCCGTACTTCTTGCCATCTTCTATGTGTTCAAAGGTCAATACACTTCCGGTAATTACCGGCTGACCGAATTTATTACCAAAGTCGGAAGCACCATCGGATGCCTTGATCAGAATTTCTTCCGGTGACTGATACAACCACTTGCGTGCTTCAAATTTTTTCTCCCAGGGTCTGCCATTTTCCAGGCGTGGGTAAGAAGTGATATATACTGCAGTACCTGCTAATGGCAGCGCACCTTTTCCTCCGGCCAGACGGTCGCGAATTTCCCCTCCTGAACCAGTAGCCGCTCCGTTGAAAGGCTCCACGGTGGTAGGGAAGTTGTGCGTCTCTGCTTTTATCGAGATAACGGATGGTATATCTTCAATCGTAAAGTAATCGGCAACGTCTTGTCGGGCGGGAGCAAACTGCTCAATCACCGGACCTTTGATAAAGGCAACATTGTCTTTGTAAGCCGATACTATATAATTCGGATTTTCTTTCGAAGTCTTCTTGATCAGTTGAAAGAGTGTAGACTCTTTTTCTTTTCCGTCAATGATAAATGTGCCGTTGAAGATCTTATGGCGGCAGTGTTCTGAATTTACCTGCGAGAAGCCAAACACTTCGCTGTCGGTAAGTTTGCGGCCCAGTTGTTTGCTTACACCTTGCAGGTATTCAATCTCCACCTGGCTGAGCGCCAAGCCTTCTTTTTCGTTGTAAGCCGCGATGTCATCAATTTCGAGCAGAGGCTCTGGAGTATGGTGAATCGTGAACAGGTCTTGATCCAACGATTTATAGAGTACCTGCAGCATCTTGTCGTACTTCGCAGTATCGGCATCTACAGCAAAAAACTCTTCGATGCGCTGTATGCCGCTGATACCCATAGTTTGTGTAATTTCTACGGCATTGGTACTCCACGGAGTGATCATTTCTTTTCGCGGACCGATAAAATTCCCCGTAAGGGTTTTGTCAGCGAGGGGTTCAGCTTTGCCAAAAAGCCAGGTAAGTTTCTGAACGTCTGAATTTTGCAAAGGCTGTACCGTACCAACCGCATAGATCGTGTTGGCTTTCGAACGAAAGAATAAAATCATTGGATTAGACTCGAATTTGAGTGCGCAAAAATACAATAATTAAAAGCAAAATAGGAGTCGATTCTTTTTAAAATTTACAACGTTATTACGTTGGCACGTGGGTATGTGTGCACGTTTCTGCGTGCCTGGTTGATACGTTTGCTACTAACGTAAGCACATACTCACGTAAACACCTAAGCACGTTTCAGAATCAGGTTCGTGAGTGCTCTCTCCGATAATAGATTATGGCCGGTAGCCAGTACGTGAAGCTGGTGAGACGGGATGTGGCGCAGTAACCGGTTCATACTTTCCGGACGAATTACATTGTCGTGCTCGCCAACAATTACGGTTGTTGTTATACTATATTGATTGATCAGGCGGGCAATCTCCTCTACGTTAAAGGCTAGTTTTCTAAATACTACCCAGGAGTAGTATACACGTTTTCTTTTTTCTTCGGTATCCATCTGGTGCTCGGCAAAGCGGAGAAGACCTTTGTTTAATAATCCGAGTTTTTGCAATGATCGGCCGATCGCTAAAAAACGATTGTGATGGTTGATCATGCTTTTAAAAAATCTTCGAAATATATAGGGGTACGTGGCTAATGTATACCAGAAATTTGTTTTGATGCCATCGGGAGCTAACAGGAATAATTCCTTTGTTGCAGAAGGAAAAGCTTCCAGTATAGCAAGCACAAATTTACTCCCGATGCTATAGCCCAGCAGCGAAAAGGAGTGGATCTGCTCTTCAGCCAGAAATTGCTGTACTATATTTTTCCATTTTTCTTTTGTTATAGGATGTTCATCTTCGGGCCAGTGACTGGCACCATGGAAATAGAGATCGAAGATATAGCACGTATACTGGTCGCCAAGTGCTTGAGCGAGATTGCTGAACACCGCATGACTTTGTCCGAAACCATGAAAGAGCAGGAGCGTTTTAGTACCGTTACCGATTTTGGTATAGAATAGCTTGGATGTTTTAACATTCATGGGCAGTTCGTAAACGCTCATTCCCTTTCATTTATAGGAAGCGCAGAGGAGGGCCAATATAAATAGTTTTTTAACGATGCCTTGTGGTTTTGCCAACCGACAAATTAAAATGGCTTACCGACTGGCAACTGCTGTTCACCTACTATTTTTAAGTCTCTTAAAATAAAAGATCAAATAGCACCGTCTTCCAGACTAAATCAAGCAGAGTGAAGGCGATGGAACTGGCCATGCAAATAAAAGAACAGACATTTCTGAAAGAGAAAGACAGGCTGCTGAGCTTTATCCGCAACCGCGTGTCTACTGTGGAGGAAGCGGAAGATATTTTACAGGATGTATTCTATCAGTTTGTAGCGGGCTACGAAACCATCGAGTCGATCGATCGCGTAACCTCCTGGCTATTTTCGGTAGCGCGTAATAAGATTATAGATCGCTATCGCAGAGAAGCCGCCCGCCCGCAGCGTGCCGACTTTGCCGGTATGGCCACCCAGGAAGAAGATGCACCCATTACTCTGCAGGAAATATTGCCCGACTTGGGCAACACTCCGGAAGATTCTTATCTCCGCGAAGCTATATGGGAAGCGATCATGGAAGCACTTGATGAACTCCCACCGGAACAACGCGAGATATTTATACTCAATGAAATAGAGGAGCGAAGCTTTCGCGATATAGCAGAGGAAACAGGAGTTTCCATCAACACATTATTATCGCGGAAGCGATATGCTATTTTAGCGCTCCGAAAAAAATTACAACGATTATACAACGATATATAAGCTGACAAGGCTATGAGAAAGATAGATATTGTGAAATGTGTAGTACTCGGGTTATTGGCAGTTACTGTATTTGGGCTGATAACCATGGCCTTATGGAACTGGCTTGTACCCACTTTATTTAATGGCCCGGTAATTACATACTGGCAGGCACTTGGCCTGCTCATATTAAGTAAGATTTTATTTGGTGGATGGGGGGGTGGTAAACATCATCATCAGTCTCACGGTCCGGCTCCGTATTGGAAACATCGTTTCTATGAAAAGTTTTCCAACATGCCGGCTGAACAACGGGAGGAATTTAAGCGGAGAATGAAAGAGAAATGGTGTCGCTTCGAGCAACGTGGTTCGGAGCAAAATTCAGACACTTCGCGCGATTGACAGGCCGCTTCACGAAAAATTCATCTCAAAAATTCTTTAAAAACTCAACCTGCACAGAAATTTTGCCGTAGAAGGAAACGTTGGAAACTTTTGACATGAAAAAAGTTTCCGTAGTTTTGCAGCTCTATGGAAGATTCAAACACCCGCGAAAAGATATTGAAAGGGGCAGAAGGCCTCTTCCTGAAATACGGTGTGCGCAGCATTTCGATGGACGATATAGCCCGTCAGTTGTCTGTGTCCAAGAAAACACTTTACCAGCACTTTGCTGATAAAGAAGATATCGTAACCCTGGTGTGCCAGTCGCTGCTGGAAGAAAACCAGCGGGAAATTGAAGCCGCGCACGAGCAATCGGAGAATGCTATCGATGAATTGGCAAGGCTCTCGTTGTGCATGAAGAAAAATGTGGAGGATATGAACCCATCGCTTTTGTACGATCTGCAAAAGTACTATCCAAAGGCGTGGGCGGTGTGGCAGGATTTTAAACAACGTTGTGTACATGAGTCGATCAAGCGGAATGTAGACCAGGGTATAGCCGAAGGATACTACCGCCCCGAGATCAATGCCGAGATCGTCAGCATTATGCGAATGGCATTAGTGGAGATCGGTTTTGATGACAAGACCTTTCCACAAGACCGGTTCAGGTTGGGAGAAGTACAGATGCAGATATTCGATCATTTTGTATATGGTGTTGTCACTGAGAAGGGAAGGAAACTATATCTGAAATGTAAAGAAGATAAACCCGCAGAAATAATAAAGTAAACCGATAATAACACCCCTGAGTATGAAACGCTTTTATCAAATTGTATTGTTTAGTCTGGCCGTGCCGTTGTGGGTCAATGCCCAGTCAGTAGATTCGACCTCCTTCACGTTAGATGAATGTATCAAGTATGCATTGGAGAATACCGTCAATGTAAAGAACGCCCGTATCGATGCACAGATCTCTGAAGCAAGAGTAAAAGAGACGCGTGGTATAGGACTTCCGCAAGTAAATGGAAGTGTAGCATTGCAGCACAATCCGAAGCTGCCGAGATTTTATCAAACATACCATCCTGATCAACCCAGCATTATAGACCTGAGTTCTATACCTGGTATCAAAGCAGGAGATGTAGTAGCGTTTCAAAACGTATTTCAACTCCCCAGCAGTGGAAATGCAGGGCTTACTGTTAATCAACTCCTATTCAGCAGTTCATATCTGGTTGGACTGAAGGCTGCCAGTACGTATAAAGAGCTTGCTTACAAAACGGAAGAACAAACGCAGATACAGGTTGTTGAAAATGTAATGAAAGCGTACTATGGTGTGCTTGTCAACAATGAACGTATTACATTGTTCGATAATAACATTGGCCGTGTTGATTCTCTTTTAAGAACAACTGCAGCAATGAACAAGAATGGATTTGCAGAAGCGATTGATGTAGACCGAATCCAGGTAACG
Source organism: Ohtaekwangia sp. (assembly GCF_036568665.1). Taxonomy (GTDB): domain Bacteria; phylum Bacteroidota; class Bacteroidia; order Cytophagales; family Cyclobacteriaceae; genus Ohtaekwangia. The sequence goes on from NZ_DATCSD010000117.1 coordinate 4,613, forward strand.
CTTAACAATCTGAAAATTGAAAGACTGAAATTCCTGAATATGCAAGATCTGAGTCTTGCACTTTTGAAGTTCCAGATGAACTATCCCATGGATAAACCGATGGGAATTAAAGGAACACTTGCTGAATTTACCGTGAGCGAAGATCTGTTCAACCAATACCAGCAGGATTGGGATTACAAGAATAGAATAGAATATAAAATGCTGGATACACAGCGTAAACTTCAAGAGCTCGACATCAAGAATAAGTATTCAGCTTCGTTGCCATCGCTTTCCGGATTTTTAAATTTAGGATATTCAACACAGTCGCCTAACATCGGAGGATTGTTTAAGACTGAATCTGATATACCTTCTACGAAAGAGTTCGGTCCTGATAAATGGTATCCGTATTCATCTTTTGGTATCACACTCAACGTACCTTTGTTCAGCGGTCTGCAGCGTAACTATCAATTACAACAGTCGAAGCTGTCATTGCTAAAGATTGAGAACAACTACAATGCATTGAAGCAGAATATAGATCTGAACATTCAACAGAATACTATTACCTATCAGAACTCCATCGAGACATTAAAATCTCAGCAACAAAACATGGAGCTCGCAGAAAAAGTAGCGCGCGTAACCAAGATCAAATACGAGCAAGGTGTTGGTTCTAACATCGAAGTGACGGATGCAGAGAACAGCCTCAGACAAGCGCAGGTAAATTATTACAATGCGTTGTACGATGCCATCATTGCCAAAGTAGATCTTGATAAGGCATACGCCAAAATTGATCCTGCTAAATATAGCGCAGCTCAAACCCAAAAATAACTACTGTAACACCCCTAATGAAAAAACACAACTATATGAAATCAACGATATATACTCGCTTATCAGTCATCGCTATTGCTGGAGTACTGGCAGCCTGCAGCGCGGCATCTCCCGATGATAAAAAAGCACAGCTTGAAAAACTGAAGACGCAGCAAGTTGAGATCACCAAACAGATTCAGCAACTGGAAGCAGAAATAGCCAAGGCCAATCCTGATTCAACAGCAACGGCTGTAAAATCAAAAGAAGTTTCTGTTACCGAGCTTGCACCGCGCAAGTTCGATCACTATGTGCAAACACAAGGCAGTATAGATGCAGAAGACAACATCATGGTCAGCTCTAAATCAATGGGCGTTGTGATGGCCGTATATGTAAAAGAAGGTCAGCAGGTATCAAAAGGTCAGGTGTTAGCACAGATCGATAACTCCGTGCTCGTTCGCAATATCGAAGCACAAAAATCACAGTTAGAGTTAGCGAAGACTGTATTCGAGCGTCAGAAAAATCTGTGGGATCAGAAGATCGGTACGGAAGTACAATACCTGCAGGCCAAGACCAACAAAGAAAGCCTGGAGAAGCAGATCGAATCTTTGCAGGAACAAAATGATATGACGCGCATTAAAGCGCCAATCAGTGGTACGGTAGATCAGGTTGATATAAAGATAGGAGAGAACATCGCACCTGGTCAGCCAGCCGTTCGCGTTGTTAATACATCTGATCTGAAACTTGTATCGAGTGTATCAGAAGCGTATGTCACCAATATACGCAAAGGCAACAAAGCCGTGGTACATATACCTGAACTGAAAGAAGACATCACAGCGGTGGTAACCTTTGTAGGGAAGACGATCGATCCGCTTTCACGTACGTTCCCTGTAGAAGTAAAATTACCTTCTAATGCAGACCTGCGTCCGAACATGACCGGTATATTAAAAGTAATTTTCCATACCGAGCCCTCTACACTGGTCGTGCCTGTTAATGTAGTGCAGGAAGTGAACAAAGAAAAAATTGTATTCGTAGCGGTTACCGAAGGCAAGCAAACAGTTGCCCGCAAAAAAGTAGTAACTGTAGAAGGTGTATATGACAACCTTGCGCAAGTGAAAGGTCTGGAAACAGGTGATAAAGTTATCACATTCGGTTACCAGGGTCTTAACGATGGCCAGGTGATTAAAATATAGTATAGGAAAAATTCCACACCCCTAACATTCAATATTTATGCACGATGTAGAAAAGGAATTTAAACCCACCAGTTGGTCGATTGATAATAAAGTAGCCATTTATGTTGCTACCATTATCATCTGTCTGGCGGGTCTTATGACGTATAACAGTCTGCCGAAGGAAAACTTTCCGGAGGTAGTGTTTCCGCAGATATATGTATCCACTATATATCCCGGAGCTCCGGAGGATATAGAGAACCTGATCTCCAAGCAAATTGAGAAACAGGTAAAATCCATTGCCGGTGTAAAGAAGATCACCAGTAACTCCTTGCAGAACTTCTCTAACGTGATCATCGAGTTTCAAACCGATGTAGAAGTAAAAGAAGCGAAGCGCGAAGTACAGGAAGCGGTTGATAAAGCCAAGAAAGATCTTCCTACTGATCTGGATGATGATCCTCAGGTTATCGATGTAGATATATCCGAAGTGCCGATCATGAACATCAACCTTTCGGGTGATTACGATCTGCAAACCTTGAAGAAGTATGCAGAGCAGATGCAGGATCGCATCGAGTCGCTTACAGAAATACGAAGAGTAGATATAGTAGGTGCACTGGATCGCGAGATACAGGTGAATGTAGATCTCTATAAATCTTCTCTAGCAGGGGTAAGTCTTACCGATATATCTTCTGCTATCAAATCAGAAAACGTGATCATCGCAGGTGGTCAGCTTTCGGTTGATGGTATGAAACGTTCGATGAGTGTGAACGGTGAATTTATTTCAGCCGAGCAAATGGGCGGTATAGTAGTAGGCGGTACAAAAGGTGGAAAGGTATATCTGCGCGATGTAGCCGAAGTAAGTGATACACACAAAGAGCAGGAAAGCTTTGCGCGCCTGGATGAGAAAAACGTGGTGACGCTGAACGTTGTAAAACGCGGAGGCGAAAACCTGATCCATGCTTCTGATAAGATCAACGAGATTGTAAAAGAGTATGAAGATAATATACTTCCGAAAGGTTTGAAGATAACAATCACGGCTGATCAGTCAGACAACACGCGTATGACACTGCACGATCTGATCAACACGATCATCATCGGATTTGTATTGGTAACCATCATCCTCATGTTCTTCATGGGGGCTACCAATGCGATCTTCGTAGGGTTGTCTGTTCCGCTCTCAAGCTTTATAGCATTCCTCACATTTCCGACACTCGGCTTTACGCTGAACATGATGACGCTGTTCTCTTTCCTGCTGGCGTTAGGTATAGTTGTGGATGATGCGATCGTGGTAATTGAAAACACGCACCGTGTATTTGATAATGGTAAAGTACCGATCCGTAAAGCAGCGAAGATCGCAGCAGGTGAAGTATTCATGCCTGTGTTGTCGGGTACACTTGTGGTGCTGGCACCATTCGTTCCACTTGCATTCTGGCCGGGTGTTATTGGTAAGTTCATGTTCTATTTACCAGTTACATTGATCGTAGCGTTATTAGCTTCCCTGATCGTGGCCTATATTATGAACCCGGTGTTCGCGGCCGACTTTATGAAGGAGCACGATCACGACCATGAGAATCAAGAGAAATTTACCAAAGGGTATAAAATATCTGCTGTAGTCTTTATCGCGATTGCTTTACTCTTCTATGTAACCGGTTCATTTGGTATGGGTAATTTTACCATATTCATTTTCGGTTTATACTCGCTGCATCGTTTCCTGCTCGAGCGTGTTATCTCTTCATTCCAGACAAGAGCATGGCCTTCTGTGCAGCGCGGTTATGAGAAAGTAATTACCTGGTGCTTGCAAGGTTGGAGACCCTATGGTGTAGTAGCAGGTGTTATACTCCTGTTCGTCTTCTCCATTGTATTTACCGGCATTCGTAAACCTCCGGTAGTATTCTTCCCGCAAGGCGATCCGAACTTTATATTTACCTATATACGCATGCCGATCGGTACAGATCAGCGTGTAACGGATTCGATCACCAACATCGTGGAAGATCGCGTGATCGCCACGATCGGTAAAGATACATCGATGGTAGAATCTATTATCTCCAACGTATCCATCGGAGCAGCAGAAGATCAGTTCTCCGGTGCACAGGTGCAACCTCACCTCGGAAAAGTTACTGTTGCCTTTGTTGATTTTGCCAAACGCGATGGACGATCTTCCAGAGAATATCTGACGAAAATTCGCGAAGCCGTGAAAGGTATAAAAGGTGCTGAAGTTTCTGTTGACCAGGAGCAGGGTGGACCTCCAACCGGTAAACCGATCAACATAGAAATTGCTGCCGATAATTTTGATCTGCTGGTATCGACTGGTGATCGTGCAAAACGTTACCTCGACTCATTGCAGGTGCCCGGTGTTGAAGAATTGAAATCTGATTTTCAAAGTGATAAACCGGAGATTGTGATCAAGATCGATCGCGAGAAAGCAAACCGCGAAGGTATATCTACTGGTCAGATCGGAGGTATATTGAACACCGCTATATATGGTGAAGAAGTATCGCGCTTCCGCGATGAGAATGACGATTACCCGATCGAGCTGCGTATCAAGGAAGATCAGCGCAATGATATAAATACATTGATGAATCTGCCGGTAACGTATCGTGATATGGCGCGTGCAGGGGCTATACGCCAGGTGCCGTTATCATCGTTCGCTACCATTGAATATTCGAATAGCTATGCCGGTATAAAGCGTATCGATCAGAAGCGTGTTATTACGTTGTCATCAAACGTATTGAGTGACTATAATGAGAATGAAGTAGTGGCTGATATCAAGAACCGTTTGAAGTCGCTCTCTGTTCCGGATGGCGTAACCATCAAGATGACTGGTGCACAGGAAGATCAGGCGGAGACTTCTAACTTCCTCGGTGTAGCAGGACTTGTAGCACTTGGATTGATCTTTATGATCCTGGTGATTCAGTTTAACTCCGTAAGTAAACCGCTCATCATTCTTTCTGAAATTATATTCAGTGTGATTGGTGTATTGATCGGCTTCTCACTCTTCCGTATGGAGATATCCATTGTTATGTCAGGTGTAGGTATCATGGCCCTTGCCGGTGTGGTGGTACGTAACGGTATATTGCTGGTAGAATTTACTGACTTGCTGATTTCGCAAGGTATAGAGTTGAAAGACGCAATCATTGAAGCGGCACGCACGCGTATGACGCCAGTATTGCTGACAGCGATGGCGGCTACCCTGGGATTGATTCCGCTGGCGGTTGGATTGAACATTGACTTCGTGACGTTGTTCACGGAATTTAATCCACACATTTTCTTTGGTGGGGATAACGTTGCTTTCTGGGGACCTCTTTCATGGACGATGATCTTCGGATTGATCTTCGGTACATTCCTCACGTTGTTCCTGGTGCCGGTAATGTATTTACTCGCAGCGAAACTACGCTCCAAAGTATACAGAACGCAGAAAGAAGTCGTGCACAGCCACGAAACAGAAGGCACTATTGCTACTGTGAAAATATAAAGCGAAGGCAAACTAAAAAACGAAAAAAGTCGTCTGTACAATAGACGACTTTTTTTATTATTATGAGAACTCGTATGATGACGTTGATATTCTTCACCATTCTTTTCCTGTTAATCGACTACTATGTATTCCAGGCAGTAAAAGTTGTAAGTGAAGATTGGTCTGTTGTGTGGAAAAATATACTCCGCATAGGCTTTTGGGTGCCAACGGTACTTAGTATAGGCGCCCTGCTCTGGTGGACGTTTGGCGATCCGTACGCAGCCAGCGCCAGCACACGTAACTGGATCTTAACCGGATTGGTAGCCACCTATTTCTCCAAGGTATTTGCTGTAGTCGTATTGTTCCTCGATGATATCTATCGCGGTATAAAATGGGCTTCCAAATTTTTTTACAAAGGTCCTGCTGACGATCTTCCCGGAGATGCTATTACTCGCTCAGACTTTCTGGCGAAGACTGCACTCGTAGCAGCTGCTATACCTTTCGGAACCATGGTATATGGTGTGGTATCCGGAGCGCATGATTACAGAGTGAGAAGAAAGACCGTATATCTCCCCAATCTCCCCAAAGCATTTGATGGTGTAAAGATTGGCCAGCTATCCGATATCCACTCAGGAAGCTTCTTCAACAAGGTTGCTGTAAAAGGTGGTGTGGAAATGATGCTCGCTGAAAAACCAGATATACTCTTCTTTACAGGCGATCTTGTGAATAACGAGTCTTCAGAAGTAAAAGACTATATCGATATATTCAGTAAACTGAAAGCACCGCTCGGTGTATATTCCGTAACCGGCAATCACGATTATGGCGATTACCACCATTGGGCTACACTCGCTGCGAAGCAGAAAAACTTTCAGAACCTGATAGAAGCCCATAAGCTTTTGGGATTTGATCTGCTCATGAATCAACACCGATTTGTTGAAACAGGAGGAGAGAAGCTGGCTGTTATAGGTATAGAGAATTGGGGTGGAGGCAGATTCTCCAAGTATGGAAAGCTTGATCAGGCGTATGCCGGTACAGAAGACGCCCCGGTAAAATTACTGCTCTCGCACGATCCAAGTCATTGGGATGCA
>NZ_DATCSD010000118.1:0-18678 GCF_036568665.1 Ohtaekwangia sp.
GGTGACTGCGGTTGCAAGGCGAACGAGAACCGGGTATACAACTCCGGTAATTTCAATGCGGTCTCATCACTCTTCACAGGAGCAATTACCAGTAACTGATTTCGCACCCTGCGCAACTGATAGCCCATAGTATTTAACAACTGCTGCGTTTCGGGCAAGGGTATAAATACTATATCACGCCATTGTGACTGGCTGAAGTATGTATTCATCACTTCGATTGAAAACAATATTTGATAACGCACCGTCATGATTTGCCTGACAATTCCGTTGTAATAGTTTCGATTAGTTTACCTTCGAGTTCCGGAGTATTTTCATCTTCTACTGCCAGTTGCCGTACTTTATACATTACCGATGGAAGATATTTTCCACCGAGTGTACTCCAGATATGGTTGATCTGTTCGAAGTTGAGTGAGAAGAGATCGACATTGATCAATTCAATTCTGCTATCGAGTGACGGATGTGTAAGGGGTGTAAAGTAATTCTGCGATTGAAAGAATTGCATAATATAGGCCACCATCTTCAGGCTATCCGCATACAAAGTCATGTTGGCAGCTATCAGTATATAGATATTCACAAACACCGGTGGGTTTTTATAGATCACCGAAGTTGGTGTTTTGGTAAAGTTCTCCCGGATCTTCGCGACTTTATCTTCCTCTACGTTGATGAGCGAGAGTATAACTTTATTGGCGAGTGACTCTCCCTCCGAGGCTTTCACAATATTTCCGAGTACCAGGCGTGCATCGGTATTTACACCAAGCTTCTGATTCAGAAATTTATTGATCTCGGTAGACAAAAAGGTTAGAGACTCACTGATCATATATACTATACTTACAAAATGACAAACGGGTATCCTATTGCAACATTTCTGTTACATCCTATAATCACTACGCCACATGCTTTCATTTTGATTCCCGATGAGCTTCTATAATTCAACCAACAGTTTTTTGGGGAATCGGTGTCGAATATAGCAAAAGAAATTTCTGCAACAATCGTGAGCAGCTATACTTTTAAACCGTTGAAACACTCATCGCTATATTACATTTGAAGCATGATCTATACTATAATTCTGCTATACGGACGGTAACTCTACTGATCTATACAACATTACATCCCGCTGGTATAACTTGAGCATGAATACGCGCAACTTATTGTTGCGACAATTTATAGTTCAATTCTAACATCATTATGCGATATTCCATCACCTGCAACAATCACATTTACTTCACTTCCACCAACGATGTTTTAATAACGTCACCTACCGATACCTTTAGTATATATAGTCCGGTTTTTTGTCCGGATAATTCAAAGTGATGCTGTCCGGCAGTATCAACCTTGCGGGAGAATACACTTGTCCCGTTCATATTCATCAGGGTGATCTCCGCAGGTGTTTGCCACGATTCATCGCTTTGTATATCAACCGTTAACCTTTCTCTTGCCGGATTCGGATAATTGGCGATACGATATATACCATAGTCGCGACAGGTTTTGCGAATGGACGTTTCCGGGAGCAATCGCAACAAAACTCCGGGTTCGGTCACACGCGCAGTGATCTCCTTGTTTAGCGGTGCCGTAAAAGATTCTTTCCATATCACTTTTCCTTTTGCATTTACCAATGCCAGTATAAATGGAATCTTCTCCTGCTTATCGGTTTGCACTTCGAGTCGGAAATATTTCTCGCGCGGTTTCATATCGAACTGCACTGATGTAATACCCTGCGAAACCAGTGAACTCTCCAGTTCTGCTACCTTGGTATATCCTTTATCGTTGCTTACACTTGTAACCAGTGTATAGGCAAGTTTATCAGGAAGACCGAACGAAGCCTCGAAGGGTTTCGAAAATTCTTTTTGCCAGGAAACTATACCGGCCTTATTGATCAGCGATACCTGGAACTTTGGTCCCGGGCACAGTTTCGGAACAGGACATATCGGATCAATCTCCCAATGTATATCTATACCCGTCCAGCACCAGTCACGATCAGGTGCGTAGGGATATATACTTACGTTATTGAAATTCCAGAGCGGACTTGGTATAACAGCCATGGCACAGGTAAATGCGTCTTCCCTGCCAACAGCATATCCACTGGCAGAATGTAATGTCCATGCATGCCAGCAACCAACACTGCCCAGGTAATTCTTGATTGTTTCACCGCCAGGTGCCGTGATATTGGTAAAGGTGAAGGTCGTGCTGTTATATTCATACGCATAGTCACCGGCATCCGTATCGGGTATAATGAGAAGATTGCCATTGCGCACGCCCAGCCAGATGCCTGTCCAGATCTTATCTTCCAGCCCGGATAATCCGGTGAAGTATGTCACCGTAGTTCCATTATACTTATATATTCCCTTGGAGCTATCCGGAAATTCAGCAGGTATATAAATAGCATTGTTATATACCACCGGCACAGAGCCATATACAGGATTGGCTCCATCCGGCAATCCGATGGTTGAAAGCACTCCGCTTTCATATTTAAACAGATTCCCCGGCAATACAGGTTCATATCCTTCCATAAAATATAGCGCACCATTCCAGGAGAACATAGCGCTAAAGAACGCACCCACTTCATCGACCAGTGTAACCAGATTGACGCCATCGAAATGATACATATAATAGCCCGGTATACACAAGAGTATATTTTCAGTGCCCGGTGTAGCTACAATCTCATATACATCCAGGCTGGCGAGTGGCGGCAGCATCAGGCTGGTCAATCCATCGTATCGGATTACGTGCGTGTAGTAGTCTGTTGCATTATCAACATAAGATACATACAGATAAGAAGCCGCTGAAAAGAGTTTCATATTAAATCCATCGGTAAGTGGATAAGTAGCAGCTACTGATGTCGTAGTACCATTATAGGCCAGTAACTCCAGCCCGGTACTGCTTCGGGTAAGTATATAGAGTTGACCGTTATATACTACCGGGTTCGACACCGGCTGACCGGGAAGTGCTACAGAAGTAAAAGTGCTTCCATTAAAGTTATACAAGAACTGCCCGGACGAATTTGACAACGTAACAAAGAGCTTCGACTGGAATGCAACGAATGGCTCCTTGAACTGATATTGCGTATATACTCTGGTTGCCTCTCCACCAACAGCCGGGTAATTGTATTGGGTAACCGTAGTACCATCATACCCCTTCAGGTAAGTAGCTCCGGCCTCTGCTGTATATAGCTTGTCATTATAAAATATACTTTTAAAATCCCGGTCTGTCATTAAATCAAGACCGGCTACGGGGTTCACAACACTTTGTGCCGATGTCTGCGTCATAGCGAGACAGGCCACGAGCAAAATTGAGTAGCATACACTTTTCATACAGGGGATTTTTTTTAAAGTTCGACTAACGGTTTTACCTGCAGCAGAGCTGTAAGCAAGAGCAAAAATCCTTTGCAGGAGACGTGAAATCAATGAGGGATAGACGAACTTGATACCGTTATTTAACGGTATTTATTTTAGATGCCATCAATGTTAAAACATTTGTGACTGGATAAATACTATTCCGGAATAAGTATTTCCTGGGCAAGCCCCTTCTTAATTCTTTTGATCAGAAGTATCAGGTCCTTTATTTCAAGGTGCTCTTCAAAGGGATAGTTACTTAACGATTCAATTTGTTTTTCATACAAATCCCTTTCTCCATGCCGCGACAACAACGATTCTATATTATCAGGGATAAGGAATTTACACCGATCTGCTCCAACCTTATTTTTAAATTCAGATACGTATATATGCAAACCTTTCGGATCAAAATCTCCAAAATGTATATATGGATTAGGTATTTGATTAATCCAGGAACTTATAGATATACTATTCTGATATCGCCATATAAAGAGCGGCTTTATACCCTCGAAGAGATAACGTTGTTTATTAATTTCAAGAAAATTTTCATAACCCTCAACTACAACAACTGTGACATCCGCGGGGATCGTGAAATGCTCATAATCTCTAACAAATACAAAACTACCCTGTGTTGGTTTAAGATTGATTATCTCATGATGCAGATTCCCGATTATATTATCATAACAATTCAACAAGAATCCTTTTACCAGTCTTACCTGTTTTACTTTAGAATCTGAGGCCGCCTTGACTGCTTCACTCCTTGTCGTGTCTTCACTCTCTAATAGTTGGATGTACTTTTCAAGTGATGGAATCTCAAACTTATTGTGAAGATATTGATCTATATATTCCTTGACCGGACAAAAGATCAATCTTCGTTGAATTCCAACGGGCCGATATTCCAAAACTCCATCGCGTAGAATTGTTCCAATAATCCACGACTGCCATCACGAAAACGTCCTTCAGGAATTGCCTCTCCTAAATACAACTGCCCAAGCAAGCGGGCAAATGGCAACGTTATGATCATGGTGATTCTGATTACATATCAAGGCTCTATACTCATCGTAAGCAGCGGCACCACTTTTACATAGCCGTGCTGGTCCTTTCTGAATTTATAGGTATAGTTATAGTGTGTTTCGAGTTTGCTTTCGTTAGGCAAACCATTCACTAAACAGATGTTACGTTCTTCGGCAAAGTTGATCAGCTCTTTTAAGTATGACGCAGAGATCTGTCCTACTTCGTCAATGATACAATGTACATAGAAGTTGCGTGCTGTCTTCTCGGTAGATTCTTTAATGAACACATTGAGCAGTGTAATATAGATCACGGCCTTCACCAGCATATCTGTTCCGGTGGAACCGACCTTATCAATCTTCTCGATCCAGCCGGTATCATTTCTACCTTCTTTAATCCGGAAGCGTAACTCGAACAGATCCTGTACGCGGATCTCTTCGTACTTCTCTTCGCTGATTGTTTTTTGAAGATCGTTGAGTAACTCAACCGAGCGTTTATCGATCTCGGCTTTTGCTTTGTTAGCCTGGTTAAACAAATTTGCTTCTCCATACAGGAAAGGATTTTGCTCTCTGAACTCCGCTATCTTTTGAAGCTTGCGCAATACCTTATTCTCGCTGTCTTCTGATTTGAGTTTTATATACTCGATCAGCTTCGAACTCTCGAAGGAAGCTCTGCTAAAGTCTGCTTCCATTTTTGTGATCATCTTCTGGATGCGGCCTTTGTGTTCGATCAATGCTTTCATCTTACTCGCGATCGCATCGATCAACATACCGTGGCTCTTCGCTACTTCCGCTATAGAAGTTTGTATCTTGTTTTCGTTATAGAAATCCTGCAGATATGCCGCGAAGCGTTCATACTCTCCTTCTCCTGCCTGCGCATTGATCTTGAAGTTCAGGTGATTATCCGGACGGAAGCGACCGGTAAATTCAGTTACATTGTTTCTGAATTTTTCAAACTGGTTATGATACTCGGTATCATTGGCAAGTAATTGAGAACACAAACCGATAATACCTGCTTCCGAATGTTCTGCCGGTGCAGGCTCAATGATATGACGAAGCCTGTCGAACAATGCGCGCTCTTTAAAGTGCCGCTCGAAGTGGTCGAGGCCATCAGTATATTTCTTGAGTGTCTCGTTTAATGTGCGACCATCTTCTTCGAGTTGTGTTTTCTTCTTGGCATAACTTTGTTTCTCACTTACAAACTCTTTATCCGATTGCCGGATCTTGTCTTCAAACTTTTCGCGTTCGCGTTTAAACTCTTCTACCTTATCAAACAGCTCGCGCTTGTCTTTTCTATAATCATTGATCAACTCGGCATGCTTCTCTAACGACTGGATAGCTTCTTTTGTAGCATCAATCTCTGTTTTCAGTTTCTTGATGCGGCTGTCATCTATACCTTTTGTCTTGAGTACTTTCGATTTTTCCTTCTGCAGCTTTTCCTTCCGCTCGGAATAATCGTTGACCTTTTCTTCTTTCAGTTCACGTAGTTTCTCTACTTCTGCTTCGAGTGCTTTGGTTGCCTTCGCCAGTCGTGCGTTAAAGTCCTGTTGCAGCGCTGCTATATCTTTATTCAGAACGGTATCCAGTTCACCAAGCGTTTGGCGGAGTGATGCTATTTCCTTTTTGATAGCCTCCTGCTCGGCATATACTTCCAGCAAATCTTTTTCGCGTTGGGCTTCGCCTTTACTGGTCCATTCGCCTAAATCAAGTGTATATTGTTTTTCTTTATGATCGTCTTGCGAGATCTCGTATTCAATCTGGGCAATCTCATTTTTCAATTGCGCAGTTTTCTTACCGATCGATGCCAGTTTTCCCTGCTCCTCGTGTGCCTGCGCTTCACGGAAGTCGAGGAACGCCTGGTTCAACTCCGCGATCTTGTCGCGATGTATACTTTTCTCCTGCTCGTACTCATCGAGTGTTTTAGAATATACCTTTACGTTCGACAGATCCAATTGTATACCATACAATGAATCAAGCCCGGCTTTCAGTGCCTTCGGACTCAACTCCTGGTTGAAGAGTATATCTTCGTTACATACTTTCCCAATCGTGCCGTGCCAATCCGGGTAATGTTCCTGCAGGAAGCCGAAGAATGCACTTTGGTGAACGGACAACTTCTCCTCTATTACCTTGATCTTTTCTTCCAGGGACGCTACTTCCTCTTTATTCTTCGCTATATATTGCTCGGAAGTAAGTTTGTTACGCTCGCGAATGTGGTCGGCTTCTTTCTTTAACGACTCGACCATATTCATCTTTACCGTATGAGCGGAGTTACGCTCTACTCGATGGCGCCCTATATCTTCCAGGTGTCCTTTCAGCAAGGCAATCTCCTTCTCAAAATATTTCTTTCTGCGTATATCTTTCTCGCGGAAGTCGGCATCCTTTTTTTCCAGCTCCTTCTGGTTGAGCTGTTGTTTATAGCGATCGCTCTCGGAAGCATATTGCTCTTTGCGTTCTGCTTCTTCCTTGCGATAACCATCGCGCAGGTTGTTCTTGTCCTCCTGGTATTTTTTGTCGAGCTGAAGTCCCTGTGAGCTCAGCACGTTTTCAAATTCCCTGCGTTCATTCTCCAACGCATCGAACAATGTCTTGAATTGTTGCTCTACATCACTGAAGCCGGCTGTCAGCGTAGCATATTCATTTTCACGCGCCTGCAATTGCAACATCAACTGCGGACGTTCTTCTGCTTTCGTCAGTAATTCTGCTATACCTTGTGCTTCGTACTCTTTCTGCTTCTTCTCTGCTTCGCGTATACGCGACTTCAATGCACCTATATCCTGGTTGATCTCTTTGTTCTTCTCCTGCTGTGCCAATTCTTTTTCGCGAAACTCTTTCTCAATGGCATCCATCGCCTCGCGCTTCTCGGTTACCTGTTGTGCGAGTAATTCTTTCTGTTCGGCAGCATACTTCAACGCACCACCCAACTCACCGGCGAGTGAACGCTGCTTGTTCTTGAGATTGCGGATCTGCGAAAAGTTATCTTTGATCAGATCGCCACGTTGCGAATTTTCTTTGCGGAAGAAGGTCTCTATATCCTGATAGCGCTCCGTAAACTGACGCAACTGACGCTCTACTGTTTTCAGCTCTATATTGGTGTGCTTCGTTGTGATGGAATTGGCTATACATTCTTTCACAAACTCTGCCTTGATCGTTGCCTCCGAACTGAGGAAGATGGAAGTAATGGCCAGCGGTATATTATGATAGTTGCTGTTACCTTTCATCAGGGCAAACTTCTTATACTTCTTATCCGGATCTGCACCGTAAATGATGTTACGATATCGCTCAAACGTTTCGATCTGATCGCTATAATTAACACGCTTCTCGTTAAACTTTACAAGCACTTGTTTCGGCAGCAACGCAACACTGTCATCGATATAGTGATCCTGTATAAATTCACTCTCCACAAAACGATAGAAGAGCTTGCTGTTCCTGTATACCATCACGTGAAACAGTCCCTCTTCGGTAGCTATTTCATAAATGATATAGGAGTTGGGATATTGAAAGTAATAATCTTCAAACGACTTCTGCGAACTGGATATACCCAGACCACGCGTGTTGGCACTATAGAAAAATAATATAGCACGCTGCAAAGTAGTCTTACCCATGTTGTTGGTTCCTACAAAACACGTGTTACCGGCTATCTCTATACTGGCATAGTCGGTGTTGGCTATATTAATAAATATGATCCGGTTAAGGATTCGTCTGTTCTCCATCATCTTCAATTGTAATCAGTGAAATAACCTCTTCGAGGTAATGAATGGCATCCATTACTTTATAGGTATCTTCATCTTCCTGTTCAAAAAAACCTCCGGTGGTTAAGTCACCGGCAATCTCCGTTACCTTGTCTGTCATCTTTTCTTTTCGCGACAAGGCAAACAGCTTTTGTTTTAGTCGTTCGTTGGCATAGCACTCTTCTGCTATCTGTGTAACACGATAACGCGTACCCACAGCGGGCTTCGTATCCATAGACGAAAAGAAATCCATCACATCGATGTAGTATGCAAACTGCTCGAGCTTCTTTTCCATCAGCGTGTTCGTCTCTTCCTGCTGGCTAAAGTAAAAGTAATTATGACCACGCTCCAGGTAATACCCGGTGTGACCAAAGAATTCTTTCAGTATGATAAAGTTGTCTTCATAGTTAATTACATCAAACAACTTACCCTTGCTCCCATTGGAACTGATAAAGTTTCCTTTACTGAGTATACTGAATATTTCCGGTGTCTGCTTGGGAATGTTCATGGTTTTGTAAGCATAAAGCTGAAAGCAAAAAGCCTAAAGCCTGTAACATATATATCAGCCTTGAGCCTTGAGCTTTGAGCTGCGTGTTTTTTTTGTTTTACTTTTTACTTCTGCCTTCTCTTCGGCAGTTTCTTCTGTTACCTGTACATCTATAACAGCAACTTCATCGGCAATAACTTTTTTGCTACGTTGCCTCTTAACTTTCTTCGGTATATCAACTTCGCTACTCTCCCTTTCAACAATTGGTTCTTCTATCAATACAATCTCCTCCAGCTTTTCACTTTCCACTTCAGGCAATTCACCTTCCGCTTTTGGCTTTACACTCTCAGACTTCCGCTTCTTGCCATTCTTCGGTATATCGACTTCATTATTCTCTATCTCAACGCTCGGCTCCTTTGCCAACACAATCTCCTCCAATTTTTCACTTCCAGCATTCGGTATTTCGCCTTCCACTTTAAGCTTTTCGCTTTCAGCTTTCTGCTTCTTCGGTTTGATCAGAGCATAGCCCACCCGTTGTTTCAGGTTCTTTTCATTGATGAAGTTCATCCTGCCAAAGCTGCCGGTGATCTGCAGCTTATCGTCATAGTCGATCGATATACCTACAAACAACGAGATACGTTTCTCCAATGAAAGCTCTCCTACCTTGTCAGGAAATTTATACTGCATTACAAACTGAAAGAGGTCTTCCTCTGTATGCATGAATTTTTCTACCAGTCCGGCAATGTTCAGACTTGAAGATTCTTCCAGGTTCTTATCATCAAAACCGGCTGCCATTTTTCCGGCAGGTTTCCGGTTGTTGTTACGCAACAAGTGCAGTTTAGCAGCCACTTTCTGCGTGAGCATATAGCCGTGATCCGAATGCAGGAAGTCGAGCGACAATCTTCCTTTCAGTGGTATACGTTTATGAAAGAACAGCGCTTTGGTGTTGGCTACTACTTCCACAAAGTTTGTTTTATACTTCAGCTCTTCGTAATCCTTCAGTTCCTTCAGTCGCTGTATCTTTTTATAGATCGCAGCCTGATGCTGTATCTTGTTGATGAAGTCAATGATCTGCGCCTGGATCTCATTGAGGTAATCGCGATTGCGCACTAAAGTATATCGCAGGTCAAGTACGATAGAACTTAATTCAGCATCCACAATGGTATTGAAAAATCCCTGTGCATCCGAGATAATCTGTTCCGACTCTTTGATCAGGTTAATGATATCATCGCGCTTGCGTTTATACTTATCCAGTTCCTGCAGCTTGATGATATAGTTGTCCTGGTTCTTGTACGTTTCATCAATGTTCTTGTGAAGCTTCATCACCTCGCGCGAAGTTGTCGAGTTGATCTTCTTCAGCGAACGCTTGATGTTGCGTAAAAATTTCGGATTGTTGTCGATGCGATAATACTTCAGTCCTTCATCCAACGCCTGAATATTATCGTTGATGAAGCTCGTGGTGACTTCACCGATCTCGAGAAATTCTTCAATGAAAGTTACTACCCGGTCATCGAGACCAATGATGTTGTTATTCTCGTGAATGATCTCATACATCACCAGTCGCTCGAGCTTCTCGTCCGTCATATCTTCACGGGCAAGTATCTCCGATTTGTTGATGGAGTCTTTGTTCCCGAAAAGCATTTCAATCACCTCTCTGTTCTGGTAGAGGAGATTGATGAGGTCTTTAATGCTTAACGGATTCTTCACTTCCTAAATTCTGGGCTTTTTGTTACTGGACCGGGCGGGACTTGTTTCGTCTCGTGTTTTGACTGCCATTCCTCAGCAGCGAATCTGCAAATATAATGAACTGTTAACGTTGAATACATCTTTTCGCCAAAGCCCTCAGCAGAAAATGATAAGCTATTGATTACATGAGAATTAAATGAAATTTGAAAATTGACGGATTAATAAAATTGTAAGATTAACAAGATTAGAAAATTGAAAAATAAATGAGATTGTAAAATTGGAAGATTGAAAAATTGTAAAATTAAAATACCAATACCTTCTGCCTTTCAATCTTCTTAATCTTACAATTTTCCAATTTTATTAATCTTCCTAATCTTCCAATCATGTTACCAAATTTTTAAATCCTTTGAGCGGTGGTATGTGTCACGGGAGATTGATATACTTTTAGTAAAATATTTATGGATTCACGCAGAGAATTTTTGAAAAAGGCCGCCATGTTGTCGGGAGCAGCTGGCCTCTCCGGTATACTTCCTTCTTCTATACAACGTGCCATGGCCATCAACCCCGAAGTGGGAAGTACATTTATGGATGCCGAGCACATTGTTGTCCTGATGCAGGAGAACCGCTCGTTCGATCATTGCTATGGTACACTGCAAGGTGTGCGTGGTTTTAACGATCCGCGTGCTATTCAGCTTCCCAATAAAAATAAAGTGTGGTTGCAGACCAATGCTGCCGGTGAAACGTTCGCACCCTTCCGGTTAAACATTAAAGATACCAAGGCAACATGGATGGGTTCGCTGCCGCATAGCTGGACGGACCAGGTAGATGCGCGCAACGGTGGCAAGTATGATCAATGGTTGCTGGCAAAAAAATCAGGACACCCGGAGTATGCTAACATGCCGCTTACGCTCGGTTACTATAATCGTGAAGATATACCATTCTATTATTCATTGGCAGATGCTTTTACCGTGTGCGATCAGAATTTCTGTTCATCACTGACGGGCACTACTCCGAACAGACTATATCTGTGGACGGGCACCATACGCGATGAGCAAACCAGTAAAGCACAGGCAAGGGTTCGTAACTCCGAACTGGATTATGATGTGCCTGCCCAATGGAAAACTTTTCCGGAGCGACTGGAAGACAACGGTATATCCTGGAAAATATACCAGAACGAGATCAGTGTAGGTGTAGGATTTAATGGCGAGGAAGATGCATGGCTCGCGAACTTTACCGACAATCCTATTGAGTGGTTCACACAATACAATGTGAGATTCCTGCCGGCCTATATGAAATTTATGCCGACAAAAATTAATTTGCTCACACAGTCTATCAAAGAACTCGAAGAGAAGATCAAGTCACTTCCTGCCGGCAGCGAAGAGCTGGCAAAAACACAAAGAGACCTGACACAACGGAAGGGCTGGCTGCAGATGACTATCGAAGAGCAGAAAGTGTGGACTCCGGAAAATTACAGCAAGCTATCGCAGCGCGAGAAGAACCTGCACGAGAAAGCATTCACCACGAATATAAATGATCCCGACTATCATACACTCACATCACTCACGTACCAGGAAGGTGGCGAAACGCGTGAAGTAAAGATACCGAAGGGAGATATACTCCATCAGTTTCGTGCTGATGTAAAGAATGGAAAGTTACCAACCGTATCCTGGTTGGTGGCACCTGAGAATTTCTCCGATCACCCGGGTGCTCCGTGGTATGGCGCATGGTATGTATCGGAAGCAATGGATATACTTACCAGCAACCCCGAGGTGTGGAAGAAGACTATATTTATACTTTGCTACGATGAGAACGATGGTTACTACGATCACGTTCCGCCATTTATACCGCCACATCCGGCACAAGCCAACAGTGGCCTTGTATCAAAAGGTATAGATACCGATGTTGAGTATGTTATGCTGCAGCAGGACCTTCAGCGCAAACCCGCGAAAGAAGCACGCGAAAGTCCTATCGGTTTAGGATATCGCGTACCGCTCGTAATTGCATCCCCGTGGAGTCGTGGTGGTGTGGTAAACTCGCAGGTATTCGATCATACCTCTATACTGCAGTTCCTCGAAAAATTTCTCAGTAACAAGACGGGTAAAAAGATTACCGAATCGAATATCAGCGAATGGCGAAGAACCGTGTGTGGTGATCTCACGTCTGTCTTCAAACCATACCATGGAGAAACCATTGCGCTGCCTTCCTTCCTGGAAAAAGACGAAGTGATTGAAGGTATACATAAAGCGAAATTCAAAAATGTACCCTCCGGGTATAAATCACTTTCGAAGGAAGATATAGCAGCACTCAATCGCAAGCCACAGTCTTCTGCGTTTATGCCGCAGCAGGAAAAAGGTATACGCGCTTCGAATGCGTTGCCGTATGAACTTTATAGTCACGGGCAGTTAAGTGCCGATAAGCGTTCATTCCAGGTACAGCTTGAAGCAAGGAATGAAGTATTCGGCAATCAGGCAGCAGGTTCACCTTTTACTATATATAGCAACAACGAAAAAAATCCACGTGCTTACGCAGTAAAAGCTGGCGACCACCTGGCGGATGCATGGTCGCTGGATGAGTTTACCAATGGGCAATATCATTTATCGGTGTATGGCCCGAACGGATTCTTCCGCGAATTTATTGGCGACAGTAACGATCCGATGCTGGATGTATTCTGCGGCTACGAAAAGAAAGGGAAAGCGCTTACCGGAAATATAGTATTGAAAATAGCGAATACCGGTTCGAAGTCCTATACTATAGAAGTCCGCGACTTGTCTTACAACGGCAAACCTCAAAGTAAAACGATCGCTCCGAAAAACAGTATATCAATTATACTCGACCTGGCAGGCAGCCATAGCTGGTACGACTTCGGTATAACGGTGAAAGACAGCGCAACATTCGCCAAGCGATTTGCCGGTCGTGTAGAAACAGGGAAGACCGGATATACTGATCCGGTGATCGGCCAAGTATAACCTGGTATATATATAGCGGTATAAAATAAAAAAGCCCTTGCGTGCTTACGCTCACAAGGGCAAAAACCATCACCCTAAAACACCCCTCTACAAGGTGACCCTCTATCCGTTTGATGGTTTATTTACTTTTGCCCGAACCACCGGAATATCAAAAAATGGTTCGAAGACTGAGATCTTAAAAAATCAATTTCTCAATTGTCTTGCTATATTACGAAATTGTGAAGCGCGATAGTATACGCGATGTGGAGATCAGCGATATACCGGCTGAATGTATAGACGAAAGATGTGAAAATGTAATTATATACGGGGCGGCTTCACGTAAAGCTCCAGCGTAAATACGGCTCCCGAGTTCTTCACGGCATATATATCGGAAGGCATCTGGCAGGAAAGATTCTGGCGATAGCCTCCGAAAATCTCCGCTCCCATCAGCTTATTGAATTGCTTGTTATAGGTAACACCGAAGTCGATCTCGGTGCGTCTGAAAGGGCTCGACTCTTTATCATCATAACGGATGTAGTAACTCCGCGACATCGCTTCTGCTTTTATATAGATAATATCCGAAGGTGTAAGGTTATTTCTCCACGCGATCTTTTGGGGCAGCGACATCTCGATTCCACTGCGGGAAGAGAAATTATAGTTCATCATTAAAACCGGCATAAAGGTATAGGAATTGAACAGGCGGTTGGCAACAAAGCCCGCTCCCACTTCTTTGCGCGATGACTTTCTTTTTAAATATAGTGCGCACAGGGTAAAGTTTGCAGGCACGCGGCTATCGCCAATTGCATTAAGATTGCTGCATTGATTAGCATGTAAATTCGCAACAAGCCACGAAGTTGTATCCAGTGCAACGACTGATTTAAGATCAAGGCCCAATGAACGCAGATTCCAGTTCGAAAATGCTTTCAACGGGTTTTCGCCGTTGCCATGATAAGCGAGTTGCTCGGTTCTATACTGCGGCCCTGCTATAACACGAACGCGCGGGCCCATATATACCGGCAGCCACACCTTCATATATACATCTTCCTGGGTATAACTTCTGGCTTTGGTATGAGGCGTGCGAAACATTCTGTCAGGTGCCTGAGTATGTTTTAGTGTGATCCACTTAGACGGGCCCATGCCGGGTAAACCGGGTTTATAATCCTGTGCTGAGACACAAGATATATTTATACAATAGAGTATAAGTACAACAGTAATGACAGCTAACAGTTTCATATTTCTTTATATTAATTACGAATATAAAGTAACTGAATAGCCTTTGAATGATTTCAGCGTTTTACGGGCAATCCTGTAAGCGTGTAATAATTGTTATAGGGAAGAAATAAAAAGACCTATGGAAGTTTCGCCACCAGTTTTTCCGGTAACAGGCGAAGGATGTGATAGATGATCTTCCATTTGAATCCCGGCACGATGACGAATGAACTTCCGGGCTTTACAACAGACTTCGCAATAAATTCAGGTTCCAACATGAGTGACTCCGGCAGATCAAGTCCGGCCGTCATTTTACTGCGTATATAGCCGGCAACAATCACGTTAACGGCAACACCACGCGCAAAGAGATATTGCCGCATGCCTGCCAAGTACTGTGTAAATGCCGACTTGGTACTGCCATAAATAAAATTACTTTTTCTTCCGCGCACACCCGACAGGGACGAGAGCCCTACGATGCGTTCGAGATGGTGATTTTCTTTATCCATCGCAACGATATTCAGAATTGACACTGCTCCGCAATAATGTACTTTCATCATCTGAAATGCTCCCTCCCAGTTAACCAATGCTTCTTCATTATTCTTCAGAAAACCGGCCGCATATACTACTATATGTGGTTTTACCGGGAGCGTGCGATAAAAATCTGCATGTGTTTCAAATGCCGTGGCATCAAAATATCCTACATCTACCTGACTTATCGGTAGCTTTCGGGTGACTATAAATTCTTTCAGTTGCTCTACGCTGCGTGATGCCGCGATAACATGATAGCCTTCGGATATATACTGTGCCATCGCTTCTTTGGCAACGTCCGAGTTGGCACCGAGTATTAAAACTGTTTTAGAACGAGAGGATACAGATTGCATGCTTACTATAAATTACCGGTGGCAAGATCTCTCAATGTTAAGCAATTTCTGCGTGCATAGAAATCTGTTTTATTGCACTTTTCATATTGCAAGGCATACATCCGCACATCTTTAGGTTCACTCGTCACAATAATCATGTAGAGTATCCTGGCCCGGTTCTCGTCAGTCTTTTCGTATGGCAATGCTTTTTTATAATACTCCAGCGCCCTGGCATGCGCCACGCTATATACATCTTTTACCATCGTAGCAGAACCACGGCCATAACTTACCATGAACCAGCAGTTATCAGTAAAATTATACCAGGCGTTTGCCAGTTGAAGATAGTTTTCCCTTCGTTTGGACGGATCGCGTTTTGCCTCTTCTTCCAGTGTATACATTCTCTCTACAATTTCACGCTTGTTATAAGAACGCATCGTCTCTTCTGTTTCAAAGAGATTCTCATTTTCAGTGAACGGGTCGCGATCGATATTATAGGTAGCATTGCCAAATGTAAACCAGAAATCATCGGGTATATCTTTCAAGGCTCTGCGGGCATTGTTCAGATCACCCTTGCGAAGATACTTGGCGGATAACAGGTCGAGCAGATAGTACTTATGACTATAGGGCTTTAACAATATTTCCTCCAACGCATTTTTATCGGCACGATCATATAGATGAATAAGCTTCTCTACATCGGCCGGTGTAGCATATTGATCGAGATAACTTACCATAGAGTATTCAAAACTATACGGATGACAATAATAGCAGAACTCATTCACCGCAAAATTATCGAAGAGGCCAGCCAGGTGTATCATCCCCTTCTTCGCAAAAGTATATCGCAGATAGGAACTGATCGAATAAAGCGTTTTCTGCGATTCAAACTTTTGTGCACGCTGATCTACCAATTGCTTCAGCCATATACCTATATCTTCCTGCACGGACGATTTGGTTATATCTTTCGTCTGTGTTGCCAGAATTATTTTGAATACCGTGTGCTGGTATATTTCTTCAGGGCTTTCAGGTTGGGCTGCTTTGATATATACAGCAGCATTGGCAGCATCGCCCTGCATCAGGTATAGGTAGGCCATCGAAAAATTATAATATATGGAACTCCGTTGCTCCAGTGAATGCATCTGCTTCACTGCCTTTGTAATTTTTTTCAGGTATTCAAAATCAGATTGCCAGTTTTCCAGGAGAGGTTTCTCCTCATTGTTCCAGAAATAATACCAATCAGTAGCGATAGGACTATTGGCAAATTTGGTAGAGCCCAGCCAGTCTTCAAGCTTATTAATCTCGCGACTGATCAATAATGGTAAATGTTTGTGATCCGGTGCCAAGGTATATACCTGACTGATACCTTCCAGCGATTGCCCGGGATTTATTACCTCGCGTAACAGGTATAGATCGGCACGTTCGCCATCGTTCTGTGCCATCGACAATACAGCATCAAAATTCTTTCTGGAAAAGAAATCTTTGGACACATACATTTTATTGGTCGAGTGCGAGAACACCAGCGCATGCAGGTAGTTGGCGGAATCCGTTTTCTCTTCCTGCTCCAGCTTTATCGATTTATAGTGCATTGCCCACCAGTCGAGAACAGTTCGATTTTTTACCGGTTTGAAGTATGTGTTGTATACCTGGTTAAAGGCTTTGCTACTGGTAGAATAAAATAAAAGCCTCAGCAATTGAAATGCATACTTCTTCTGAAAGAAAGAATCCTTCTCTTCTTTTAGTATATCCGTTACCTCACGAACCAGCGCATCGAACTCCGCGGCTTTCTTTTCATCTATGCGCTGCTCATCCCATATATATCCATAGTACGAATGCGCCTCACTCCGTATAGCTATATCAAAATATTTTTTAAATGCAGGTCTTCGCTGTATTTCCTGGTAGAAAGCGTTATGCTGCATCGCAGAGTCCGTCAGGCTCCCGAAGAGACAGTCTACCACCACAGCTGTATCGACTGATACTTTCATTTGCTGCATCCACTCTCCAGCCAGTATAACCTCATCTTCATCGGAGCTCACTCTTCCATCGAGGTAATTATATTCACTGGTATAGAAGAAACTCCACCAGGCCTTATCCTGAAGTATATCCGGATTAAAAAGCATATAGCGCATCTCTTCATGCCCGGGTACAAAACCACAGGCATTCACACGGCTTCCTGTCGGGATCAGGAAGAGCAGGCTAAAAAGAATCGAATATAGCTTTGATCTCTTTCGAATGGTGTTGAAAATCATACGTGTTTAAATGATAGAGGCTCAGAATTGCATCAGGATTATTTTTATGTACTGCCAGCCAGGAAGCCAGTTCCTGTACTTCTTCCAGGTCGGCTTGCTCAAACCGTATCTCATCGCCCTTGCGGATATAGATACTGTTATGGGTATAGCCATAGACAAAATCTGCCAGTATCTTTACCGTTGTACGATCTCCGTCCGGAGCACCTATATTCGATGCATAATTCTCCCGGAGGTCTGTAGCGGAAAGTATATTCGTAAGCTTTCCCTCTCTATATAGCAGTGCCCACTCAAAAGTAGGAAGCGCATAGTCCAGCGGTAATGGATAAGGACTCGCATCGAGATATTTCATGATCTCCTCTTTATCAAATATAGAGTTTACCGTTTTTACATCTTTCACATCTCCGGCATTGTAGCACATGAGCATGCCGCGCTTTACCGGTGGCACTCCGGCTTCTTTCGGATATTTATACTGGTATAGCCGTATGGTGGATGTGATTGCCTGATCCGGAAAGAGCTTTTTCATTTCTTCGAGAAAGGCAAAGTAATTTTCGCGCGTGCTCCCGGTCCAGTCGCAATCAAACTGAATCTCTTTTATCTTCTGCAGGTTGGCATAGAAGATTGAGTCATGTTTCTTTAACTCGTCCAGGTTGGATTTGATCGTATAGGGATTATGTTCCCACCAATCGTCATCATTTTGAAAGTCTGCATACGTGAGGAAATCCTGCAATCGCCTCATAAGCTTGCGCTTTGTCTGTCGGGCAAGCTCGACTGACTGTTCCTTCGTAAGATGTTTGAATGTTTCGTTCGTAATAAAAACTACCGGCACAGCTCCCGGTATATTTCGCGGATAGTAGTATAATCCATTGAGAGGAGACACCGGTACTGCAGCGTTGGCCGACTCACTCCAATCTATATCAAAAAAACGGATATAGAGTTTATTTATCTGAAACGCATGAAAGGTTGAATCATTCCACTCGAAGTTAGCCATATCCGTTTGCCAAAAGTAAAACGCATTGGTCGAGGAGAAATCAGCAGGACGATCGGTATTACAGGAAGCCAGTAACACCACCATCAAAACACCATACAATCTATACATAGGGAGACGCGAATCAGATAGCTCGCTGATTCTAAACGTCAAGATATATTCTTATTTTATAATAGCACACAATTTCTTTTTGGTTCAA